>CANEVP010000013.1 GCA_947442475.1 Rickettsiales bacterium | reverse complement strand
TCTTTTTTAGCCTCAAATTTTGACATGTTTTTAGCGCTTTTTTAGTAAAATTACGACCAATATCAGGATATATTGCGAGTAATTTTACTAAAAAATAAGCAAAAATAGGGCGAAATTTGAGGTTAAAAAAGACTTAGGACAGGCTCTAAAGACAGTCATTGAGAATTTTAGGCTAATGACGGATCTGGGGCAAGCGACCTTGCTTCTTGAGAAATTAATCCGTTCCCTCATCTTTTAGACTGCTTTAACAAAACGCTATTTCGATTTACTCATCTTTCTTTAATTTATTTAGTTAGGTTTGGGGAAGCTTGGGGGAGTTGGTTAGATGAGGCAGAACTGAATTTTGATTTGCGAAAGAGTCTTAATATAAAATTAAAAAATTATGGCACGTTATTTGGTGATTGCGGCAAGTAGTACTATAGGTCAAGCCTTGGTTAAAAAGTTACGAAATGATGGTCATGAAGTTATTCAAACTGCGCGCAGTGACGCAAAAATTACGCCAGATTTTTATCTTGAAGCCAGTGATTTTGCAGCCGTAGAAGAAGTTTTTAAACAAGCGGGCGAGCTTGACGGAGTTGTAAATTGTAGTGGTTCGTTATTGCTCAAAGGCGCGCATTTAACTTCGCAAGAAGAATATAAATCAGTAATTACCAGCTCTCTTGATACGTCATTCGCCACAGTTCGGGCCGCTGGAAAATATATGAGAAAAGGTGGTTCAGTAGTTTTAATTTCTTCTGCCGCAGCAATGACAGGGCTTCCAAATCACGAAGCAATTGCTGCCGCCAAAGCTGGTATTGTCGGACTTACAAGGTCAGCTGCCGCAACTTATGCCAGCCAGAATTTGCGCTTTAATTCAGTAGCCCCAGGATTAACTGAAACTAATCTTACTCAAATGATCACCGCTAACGAAAAATCGCGCAGCATTTCTGAAAGCATGCATGCTTTGGGTAGGCTTGGTAAAGCTGAGGAAGTTGCCAATGCCATCGCTTTCTTTCTTGATCCACAAAATAGCTGGATCACCGGCCAAGTTTTGGGTGTTGATGGTGGTCTTGGAAGCGTAAGGCCAAAAATAAAAGCCTAAAATGACCAAGGGCCAAATAGCAAAATCACAAATTTTTTATCTCAGCTTTTTGGCGCTACCTCTGTCTTTTGTCGGCATTCCAATTTACCTCAATATCAGCGATTTTTACGCCAGAAGTTTTGATCTGAATTTAACTATAATCGGTATTTTACTAATTTTTGTCCGCGGTCTTGATGTTATTCAAGATCCTTTAGTTGGTTATTTTTCGGACAGTTTAGCTGGCAAAAAAATCAGTCGTAAAAAAATTATCAGTGCGGCTTCGATGTTGCTGATTATCGGATTTTATTTAGTTTTTAATCCGCCGCAAAGCTTGACCAAAACGCTAGCAATTATCTGGTTTGTAGTAGCCCTAAGCATTACTTACACCTGCTTTAACTTTGCTATTATCAACTTTGAATCTATGGCTGCAATCTTAGCCAAAAACGATCGCGAGCGCATCTTTATTAATTCCAGCAAAGAATTACTCGGATTGTTTGGCATAATTCTGGCCTTTGTTTTGCCAACAATCTGCGCGCAGGTTTTTAATCTTGATGTGGGGCAAAGTTATTTATGTTTAAGTCTTGTTTTTGCTGGATTAATTGCATTGGCGACGTTGATTTTTCTGCCGCGATTAAAAATTGAAAACGAAACAATTATTAGAGTCAGAAGTCATAGCATCGACTTTTTTCATATTCTAAAAGATCGAAAATTTCTGATTTTTTTGGCGATCTTTTTCATTAACTCAATAGCGGTAAGTCTTCCTGCCGCTAACCTAAATTTCTATATTAGCGATATTTTATTTGCTGAAAAAAATGCTGGCTGGTTTTTGTCGATTTATTTTCTCTCGGCATGCCTGGCAATTCCTTTGTGGAAAGCCTTTTTCAATCGTTTTGGCATTGTGGAATCTTGGATAATTTCGATTATCGGATCAGTTCTAACTTTCTTTCTGGCTTATTTTTTAAGTGCCAAAAGTGCCGACTATTTTTATCTGATTTGCTTTTTCTCGGGTGCATTTTTGGGCGCAGATCTAATCGCGCCGCCAATCATTTTAGCTCAAATTAGTTCTAAGCAAAAATACCTCGCTTCTTCTTATTTTTCACTGTGGAATTTGGCAGCAAAATTAGGCTTGATGATTGCCGCCTCCGGTAGTCTAATTGTTTTAGGATTATTTGATTATCATCCTGGAAATCTTGATTCAACGCACTTAAGTCTTATCTCATTTTTCTACGCTGCGCTACCGTGCTTGCTAAAAATGATGGTGATCATCCTTCTTTTAAAATGGAAAAAATATGAAATTTAAAAAACTATTAATTCTTATGTCTCTTAGCTTCTTGCTCGGCTGTTCGTCAATTGATCCAAAAGTTTATACCGATAATTCTCCAAAAATGGATATTCGTAATTACCTCAATGGGCCGCTCGAGGCGCAAGGAATTTTGCAAGATCGCAGCGGTAAAATGATCAAAAGTTTTACCGTAAAAATGACGGGAACTTGGCAAGGAAATGAAGGAAAATTAAACGAAAATTTTATTTTTTCTGATGGCAAAACTGACCAAAGAACTTGGGAAATTAAATTTTCTGACGACAATAATTTTACCGCCAAAGCTCATGACACTGTAGGAATCGCTACAGGTCAGCAATATGGCAATGCTTTCAAAATGTCTTACGTTTTAAAGATTGATGTCGAGGGAAAAAAATACGATATCAAAATAGTTGACTGGATTTATTTGGTTGACGAAAAAAACGCGATCAATGTTTCAAAAATGACGAAATTTGGCTTTAATGTGGGCACTCTAACAATCTCTTTCAAAAAACTTTAGATGAGTCAAAAAACCTGCTGGATCATTGGAGCCAGCCATGGAATAGGCGAGGCGCTGGTTAAAAATTATTACGATCAAGGTTATAATTTAGCGATTTCAGCACGTGATTTAGAAAAATTAGAGCAGATTAAAACTAATCTAATTTCACCAAACCGCGGCCAAATTTTGGTCAGTAAAGTTGATGTTTGCGATCACCAATCTTTGCAAAAATCTTGTGACGAAATTTTGCAAAACTTTCAAAAAATAGATTTAGTAATTTTTTGCTCGGCTCTTTACCATCCAAGTTCGGCAATTGGTTTTGATTTGGCTTTAGCGCGTCAAACAATTGAAGTAAATTTGATCGGTGCACTCAATTTATTTGATGTGATAATTCCTAAAATGACGGCGCAAAAATTTGGTCAAATTGGCATTGTTGCAAGTGTCGCGGGTTACATTGGGCTGCCAAAATCATTTGCTTATGGCGCTTCAAAAGCTGCTCTGATCAACCTTTGCGAAGGAATTTATCCTGAATTAAAAAAACAAGGAATTGCACTTTCTGTAATAAATCCCGGTTTTGTCAAAACGCGCTTGACTGATCGAAATAGTTTTTCGATGCCTTTTATCATTTCGCCTGAAAGTGCTGCAGCAAAAATTTCTCTAGGTTTGGCAGCGCAGAAATTTGAAATTCATTTTCCAAAAAAATTTACTTTCTTTCTAAAATTTTTGCGAATTTTGCCTTACCCTCTGTTCTTCTTTTTAACTAAAAAAATTGCCTAAAACATGAATCGTCCAAAAGTTGCGATTATAGGTTCTGGCATATCTGGTCTATCTTCAGCTTATTTTCTTTCTGACAAATATCAGGTCAAAATTTTCGAAAAAAATAATTATTTGGGCGGACATTCTAATACGGTTGAAGTCAATTACGCTGATAAAAAAATCGCTGTCGATACCGGTTTCATAGTTTTTAATCATCAAACTTATCCCAATCTTAAAGCTTTTTTCGAGTTGATGAATGTGGCTTGTGACAAAAGTAATATGTCGTTTGCCGTCAAGATTGATGAGGGTCGAATCGAATATGCTGGCACCAATCTGGCATCAGTTTTTGCTCAATTTAAAAACGCTTTTAATCCACAATTTTTGCGCATGCTAAAAGATATCATGCGCTTCAACAAAAAGGCCGAAGAAGTTTTGACGCGGGATTTTGACGCCAATTACACATTAAAAAATCTGCTCGACGATTTGGGTGTAAAAAAATATTTCCGCGAATTCTATTTATTGCCAATGTCAGGCGCGATCTGGAGCTGTCCGCTTGAAACGATGTTGGTTTATCCGGCGCAGAGCTTTGTGCGCTTCTTTAAAAATCACGGATTGCTAACAGTCGCTAATCAGCCTCAATGGTACACAGTTAGCGGCGGTTCAAAAGAATATGTCAAAAAAATCGCCGCTAAAATTGGCGCTGATTCAATCTCGTTAAATGACGAGGTGATTACGGTGGAGCGCTTGGCGGATAAGGTTTTAGTGCGCTCAAAAAAAGGTGAAGAATTTTTCGATTCAGTTTTATTTGCCTGTCACGGTGATCAAGTTTTGAGCATGCTAAAAAATTCGACGCCGCAAGAAAAAGCGGTTTTTTCTAACTTCAAATATCAGCCCAATTTAGCAGTTTTACATCGTGATATTTCTTTGATGCCAAAAGCCAAAAAAGCTTGGGCTAGTTGGGTTTACGCTAAAAATAGCAAAAGCTCAGATCAGCAAATTGCGGTGACTTATTGGATGAATAATCTGCAAAATATTGATCACAAATATCCACTTTTTGTGACGCTAAATCCGTCAGAAAAAATTGCCGAAGATAAAATTTTTGCGCGCTTTAATTATGAACATCCAATCTTTGATTCCTTGGCGGTGAAGGCTCAGGAAGAAATTTTATCACTTCAAGGAGTTGATAAAATTTACTTCTGCGGCGCTTACCAAAAATATGGTTTTCACGAAGATGGAATTTCTTCGGCGCTTAAAGCCATCAACAAAATGAATGTTTTTGCGCCATGGCAATAAAAGCAGACGCCTTTTTTTGTCCGGCTCTTGTGACTCACAAAAGATTAAAACCAGTGGTAAACCAATTTGTTTACCGAGTTTTTTATTTGTGCTTCGATATCGCAAAACAAAAACAAATCGCTTCTAAATTTTTATCGCTTAATCGTTTCAACCTATTCTCTTTTTACGACCGCGATCACGGCAAGCGTGACGGATCAAGCCTTGAAGCTTGGATTAGAGAAATTTTGCGTAGCAAAAATTTAGACCAAAAGATTAAGAAAATTTCTCTACTCAGCTATCCGCGCGTTTTAAATTATGTCTTCAGCCCAGTCAGTTTCTGGTTTTGTTTTGATGAAGCAGAAACTTTGATCGCGGTTTTGTGCGAAGTAAATAACACTTTTGGCGAGAATCACAATTATCTGATTTTCAATTTTGATCATTCGCCAATTCAAGAAGATCAATGGTTTGAAGCAAAAAAAGAATTTCATGTGTCGCCATTTTTTCATGTGCGCGGTGTTTACAAATTCCGTTTTATTTTTAATCAGAAAATCATCGCAGCTTGGATTGATTATGTCGAAGCGGGCGCAGAAAAATCTTTGCTAACTAATGTTGTTTGTCGCAAAAAAAATCTGACTGATTTAGCTATAATCAAAGCTTTCTTGGTGATTCCTTTGATGACTTTTAAGGTAACTTTTTTGATTCACTGGCAAGCGATAAAACTGTTTGTGAAAAAAAATAAATATATCCCAAAGCCAAAAAAAATGGCACATAACCTTACTTCAAATAATGAATAAAAATTACGATTTTATCTGGCAGGCTTTAACTGGCATCAGTTGCGGATCTTTAACAATCAGCTTTCCGGGAGGCGAGGTAAAAGAATTTCGCGGACAAGATTCTGGTGTTAATGCGCAAATAGAAATTAAAGATTACAGCTTCATCGATTCTGTAATTACTGGCGGCGACGTTGCGCTTGGCGAAGGTTACATGGAAAACCTTTGGGAAAGCAAAGATTTGGCTAGCTTGCTGACCTTTTTTACTTTGAATGCTCACGCTTTAGAAGATTTTTTTCACGCCAGAAAATTTCAGGCTTTTATGCTTTTTTTAAAAAGTTTGCTGACTAAAAATACTAAAAAAGGCAGCAAAAAAAATATCGAAGCTCATTACGATTTGGGCAACGATTTCTATCAGCTGTGGCTTGACGAAACGATGACTTATTCCAGCGCTTTATTTGATGAAACAAATTCTGATTTAGCCGCCGCGCAGCGCAAAAAATATCACAACATTTTAGAGAAATTAAACGACGGATCGATTTTGGAAATTGGCTGCGGTTGGGGTGGATTTGCTGCAGAAGCGGTACAAGAAAATCATCAGATTACTTGTTTAACAATCTCGCCAAAACAGCGCGCTTTCGCTTTAGAGCGCATGGTTAAAATAAACGCACAAAATTCTGTAAATATTAAGCTGCAAGATTATCGCGAAGAGAAAAATATTTACGAAAACGTGGTTTCAATTGAGATGTTTGAAGCGGTGGGAAAAGAATATTGGAGTCAATATTTTCAAGTGGTTAGTCGCGCTCTAAAAAAAGGCGGCAAGGCAGTTTTGCAAATTATCACAATTGATGAACAGGTTTTTAAAGATTACGTTAATCGCGTTGATTTTATTCAAAAACATATTTTCCCTGGTGGATTTTTGCCTTCCAAAACCGTGATTCGCAAGCTAGCGCAGCAAAATGGTTTTGTTTTAAAAAGTGAAACTGCCTTTGGCTTTGATTATGCCAAGACTTTACTGATCTGGCTTGAGCGCTTTGAACAAAAGCATGACGCGATCAAAGCTTTGGGATTTTCTGAAGAATTTATCCGCAAATGGCGCTTTTATCTGTGCTACTGTGTGGCAGGTTTTAATGCCAAAAGAACTGACGTTGTACAATTTGAATTAGAGAAAATTTAAATGAAAAAAATCTCCTACAGCTTTTTGTTTTTCTTATTTTTTTTAGCGCAAGTTCAGGCGGCGGAAATTTCGCCAGCAATTTCTCAGAACCTTGCCCCATCTTATTTAATTGGTGATTCTGATTTGAATTTTTATGGTTTAAAAGTTTATCACATTGCTTTGTGGTCGGTGGAAAAAAAATTTTCTTACGATAAAAAATTCGCTGTTCAAATTCGTTATAATATGAATTTTTCCAAAGAAAAATTAGCACAAAGATCAATTAATGAAATTGAGCGAATTCATGTTTTGAGTTCTCAAGAGAAGGAAGATTATTTAATTGCGTTAAAAAAAATTTTTAGTTCGGTAAAAAAAGGTGATGAGAAAGTGGCTTTATTCATTCCCAATCAAGGCGTTGAAATGTTTTACAACGGCAAGCTTAGTGGTAAAATCTCTGATCAAAAATTAGCCCGTCTTTTCGTCGATATTTGGCTTGATGAGCGCGGTTCTTATCCAAAAGTTACGCAGAAAATTTTAGGCAAAGATAAATAGAAAGGATGAGGACTACTTCCAAATGACTTAGTTGGTTGATTTTTCTCAATCAAAAAATATCCTGCCGCGCTGCCAATATCCAAGCTAATCTACAATCCATTCGTCAATTCAAACATACCTTAATTATGACTGAAAATGTAACAACCATCGGTATTGATAAAATTCTTAAATCGCTACCACACCGCTACCCGTTTCTTTTGGTGGATAAGGTTGCGTCTCTTGAAGTTGGTAAAAAAATCGTCGCAATCAAAAATGTTACTTTCAACGAACCGCATTTTACTGGCCACTTTCCTGACCATCCAATTATGCCAGGTGTTTTAATTATTGAAGCCATGGCGCAAGCTGGGGCCTTGATGGTTACCGCTGCTCCCGGTTTTAGTGCCGAAGATAAACTAGTTTATTTCATGTCAATTGATGGCGCGAAATTTAGAAAGCCGGTTATTCCGGGTGACGTTTTAGAGCTTCACGTTGAAGTAGTGCAAAATCGCGGACCAGTTTGGAAGCTTTCAGCTGTAGCTATTGTTGATGGTAAAAAAGTTTCAGAGGCTCAACTTTCGGCAATGATTCTCGATAAGGAAAAAAAATAATGACTCAAAAAATTCACCCAACAGCCATCGTCAGCGCAAAAGCGCAGCTTGGCGTAAATGTAGAAGTGGGGCCGTTTTGCGTGATTGGCGATGAGATAAAAATTGGTGAAGGTACCATTTTAAAATCTCATGTGGTGATCGAGGGCGACACACAAATTGGCAAAAATAACGTAATTTTCCCCTTCGCTGCAATTGGCTTGGAGCCTCAAGATCTAAAGTTTAAAGGTGAAAAATCAAAAGTAATAATTGGCGATAATAACAAAATTCGCGAACATGTGACAATCCATCTAGGCACCCAAGATGGCGCCATGGTTACTAAAATTGGCAGCAATTGTTTGTTCATGGTTGGCTCGCACATCGCTCACGACTGCGTAATTGGTGATCATGTAATTTTAGCAAATAACGCCACGCTTGCTGGCCACGTGCAAGTTGGTGATTATGTTGTAATTGGCGGACTTTCAGCAATTCACCAATTTGCCAGAATTGGCGCGGGCGCCATGATTGGTGGCATGTCGGGCGTTGAACATGACGTGATTCCAAATGGTTTAGTCATGGGTGAGCGCGCGTCTTTGGCTGGCTTAAACCTTGTTGGCATGAAACGCCGCAATATTGCGCGCGACGATATTCACGCCTTACGCAACTTTTTCAAAAAACTTTTTTCCGAAAAAAATAACGGCTTTTCAGCGCGAGTTGAAGATTTAGCAAAAGAGTTTGAAAGCCCTGTGGTTCAAGAAGTTGCAGCTTTCGTAAAATCAGAATCGGCCAGATCTTTCTGCCAGCCAAAAGATGGTGTAATTTCAGGAAATGACTAATGCGTGAAATCTGCTTAGACACCGAAACTACTGGCCTCGACCCTAAAGACGGTCACAAAATTATCGAGATTGCCTGCATCGAAATGATTGATAAAATCAGAACCGGCGAGGTATTTCACACCTACATCAACCCTAGGCGTGAGGTGCCGCAAGAGGCATTTCGTATTCACGGAATTTCTACCGAATCACTGCAAGATAAACCAATTTTTGACCACATCGCACAGAAATTTTTAGACTTCATCAAAGGCGGCAAGCTGGTGATTCACAATGCTTCATTCGATATGAAGTTTTTAAATCACGAGTTGCGCGCCATTGGTTTGGAAGCAATTGATGCTTCTAACGTGATTGATTCTCTGTCTCTGGCCCGCAAAAAATTTCCCGGATCTCCGGCCTCCCTCGACGCACTTTGCAAAAGATTTAACATTGATATTTCTCACCGAACCAAGCACGGAGCTCTTTTAGACACTGAACTGCTTTGCGATGTTTACGTTGAATTGATGGGTGGTGCGCAATCGGGAATGGCTTTTGATAGTGGGAAAAAAGAGGAAAAATCGGAAGAAAAAATTGTGGAAGCATTTGCAAGAAAAACTATACCAAAGCGCGATTTCCCAGTGTCGGAAGCGGATTTAGAAAAACACAAAGAATTTATTACTAAAAATTTTAAGACGAATTTGTGGTATTGATTTAGACCTAAATTCGCAAATAACCCTTGAAACTCACCACATCAAGAAACCCAAAATGCACCTAGAAAAAGACGACCTCCACCTCTGGATCCCAGTATTATTTGGTCTCGGCGCTGCCTTCTATATTTTATTTGAAGATAACTTCCTCGCCAACTTCCAAATTTTTGCTGCGCTATTTTTTGCCGCCGCAGTTTTTTATTTTTTAAGTCGCACCTCTTATCGATCCCTGATTTTTCTAGCCTGCGCTCTATTTTTACTCGGCAGCTTTTACACTTATTCATACCAAAAAATTTTTCTCTCCCACACCAAAATCACCGGAAAAGTTTACGTTGACGCAGTTGGAAAAATCGAATCAGTAAAGAAATTCTACAATCCGCAAAGTGGTGCTGCGGGTTTGAATTTAGTGATCTCGCGTCCCGTGATGTACAAAGCGAAATTTGCTGAGAAGAAAGTTGCCGAGAAGAAAAAAAAGCCGAAGAAAAAAAAGCCGAAGAAAAAAAAGCCGAAGAAAAAAATAAAAAAGCCAAAAAAAGCCAAATCGAAAAAGACAACTGGACCCCGTCATGAAGACGGGTTGACACCGAGGGAGAGTTCGACACCGAGCGATAGTTTAAGTTTGTCACCCCGTCGAACGACGGGGTCCATGGCAAGTGCAGAACCTGAAATAACAGGCGAAGTTGCAGCAAATGACCAAGTTCAAATAGCTAATCAAGAGCCTGTGGTTGTGTCTGCAGAAGAAATCGTCAAACCCAAAAAACCTAGAAAACTACGCGTCAAAAAACCTAAAGAAAAAAAAGAAAAAGTAAAAAAACCTAAAAAGAAAAAGCCGAAAAAGAAGAAGCAAATCAGTCAAAAAACCATTCAAAAAAATTTCCTAAATCTCGCGGGATACCAAGAAATTGACCGTAAATTTTTAGATTATTCCAAAAATTATCAAAATATTAAATGGCTGCAAAGACAAGGGCGTCAACGATTTCCGCAAGCACCGCAAAAAATTTCAATCAATGTTATTAAAAATTTTGAGCAGCTAGAAGTTAACGACTTAATAGCAATTCGTGCCATGTTGCAGCCGCCAAAAGCGCGAGAATTTCCTGATGATTTTGATTTTGCTTTGGACGCTAATTTCAAAAAAATTGGCGCATTTGGATTTGCTTTAGGTGAAGCGCAAATCATCAAGAAGGCGCAAATCTCAAGCCTTGAGACGTGGTTTTTAGATTTGCGTGAAAAAATCCGCGGCAAAATTTTGCAAACACTTTCGGGTGATGCGTCAGCAATTGTTTTAGCATTTTTAATCGGCGATCAAAATCAAATTTCGGCAGATTTAATGGCGCAAATTCGCAATTCCGGTCTGGCGCATTTGCTCTCTATTTCTGGTTTTCACCTATCGCTTGCAAGTGCGATTTGCTTTATCTGCGCCCGCTTTCTTTTATCGCGCAGCCAATATTTAACTCTCCATTTTGACCTCAAAAAAATCGCTGCAATCGCTGCAATTTTTGGCACTTATTTTTACCTAAAAATCGCCGCCTCACCAATTCCGGCGCAGCGGGCATTTTTAATGGTGCTCTTGGTTTTTATTGCGCTTTTTGTTGGCGAAAAAATCAACTCGCGCCGCGCTGTAATGACGGCGGTTTTGAGTTTGATTTTGTTTAATCCTTACGCGGTTTTTAATGTTAGTTTTCAACTTTCTTTTGCCGCAATTCTAGTTCTGGGAGTTTTCTACGATTACAGAAAAACCAGTCGCAATCCCAATTTCTTTCGCCGCTTTTTTCGCTATTTTTTCGACATTATTTTGCTCTCGATTTTAGTGCAAATTGCCACCACGCCGTTTTTAATGCACTCGTTTCAAAACGTGACTCTGCTTGGCTTCGTGGCAAATATTTTGGCAATTCCTTTAACTAGTTTTTTGGTAATGCCGTTGGGTTTTTTGGCGTTATTTTTAATGCCAGTTGGATTGGAAAAACTGCCACTGCTTACGATGGAAAAAGGAATTTTTCTAATTGAAAAAATTGCAATTTTTGTCAGCAATTTAAATTACTCGCATCTTGCAAGTCCTCAGCTTTCAAGCCTTGGGCTCTTTATTGCAATTGTCGGTTTGCTTTTAATTTGTTTAACCAAAAGCAATTTGCGTTTTGTAGGAATGGCAATTTTTTCACTTTCTTTTGCGACGATTTTTTTAGCAAAAAAGCCAGATATTTTATTTGACGGTAAACAAAAATTCTTTGCGATTAATGATGAAAATGGCTTAACTTTTTCTAAAGATCTAAAGCCTTCGAAGAAGCGTCAGTTATGGATGGATAAGATGGGTGAGGTGGAGTTTAAATCTCTAAATTATTGCGACGAAACCAAATGCGTCATTGAAAAAAATCAGAAGTTTTTAGTGCTAACCGCGCGCAATAAAATTGCCGAAATTTGCCAAAATGATTTTGACGTGATTGTAAATTTAACTGCGAAATATCAGGTGCCAGACTGCATCGCGGCGGATAAGATTAAAATTGATAATGCGGATTTTTACAAAAAGGGCGGGCAGTTTTTTTATTTGGATGGCGGGGAGATTATTCTTAAAACTACTTATTAACTCGATGTCATGCTGAGCCTGTCGAAGCATGATTCAGGTCTCGGTGCCTAGAATCATGCTTCGACAGGCTCAGCATGACATCGTGGGTGGATGATGGTGGCGGGGTGAAACTACTTCTTAAAAACCAAAAACTTCACACCCAAAAAATTCACACAAGTAACCAGCGCAATCGTAATGATATTGGCGATCTCTGGAATTATGCCGCAATATTCGACGAAGATTTTTAGTAAAATGCTGGAAAGTGCGAGTGAAAAAAGGTAGAAGGAAAAATATCTTAAGAAATGTTTTGAGTCATGAGAGTCGAAGGTCCAGCGCCTATTGCAATAATAATTAAAACTAATGCTGGTGATAAATCCGCAAATATTTGCCAGCAAATAATGCATGCCAAAAAAGCGCAAAGTGAAGAAGAAGGTGGTGTAGCTAATCAGTGTTGAGAAAGAGCCAACTAGTAAAAAAAGTGAGATTTGTTTTGAGAGATGCTGCTGCTTGATCCAATTTTTTATTTTTAAAAAATGAATCATTTTTGTGTGATGCGAAAAGATGGTGACCCCAACGGGATTCGAACCCGTATTACCACCGTGAAAGGGTGGTGTCCTAACCGTTAGACGATGGGGCCAAGAGTGTTTTTTTACAAAAATTTCTTGATTTGACCAGACTTAAAAAACGAGCGGCGCAACTTATTGGTGGGTTTTGAAATTGCAACACGGGATTTGTTGTGTGGCAAATATTCCTTCACATCGTCATCCTTGATTTGTGAAATAAATCGAGGATGACGATGTGAATTAACCTACTGACAAGCCAAACACTCGTCATATTTATTTTGCTCAACTTTTAATTCTTCAGGAGCTCCTTTAGAAAAAAGTGCGTGGCTTTCTGATTTAGTCGAAACTTTGTCAGCGCGTTGAACCGAAGTTGAGCGGCAATAGTAAAGGCTTTTTAAGCCTTTTTGCCAAGCTCTGAAATGAACCTCATGCAATTCTTTTTTCGACACGTCACCTGGTAAAAACACATTCAAGCTTTGGGCTTGGCAAATGTAATCTTGGCGCTCAGCTGATAAATCAATCATCCATCTTTGGTCAATTTCTTGAGCTGTTTTAAACACCAACTTTTCATGTTCGTCTAAGAAATCTAAATGCTGCACTGAGCCTTCAGTAATCGTGATTGACGACCAAATATCTTCCGAGTTTTTGCCTTTGCTTTCGAGCAATTTTACCAAGTTTTTATTTCTCACGCTAAAAGACCCGGTAAGCGTTTTTTGGGTGAAAGCGTTAGCCGCAAATGGCTCAATTCCTGGTGAAGAATTATTGGCAATAATTGAAATTGAAGCGGTTGGGGCAATTGCCATTTTGTTAGAAAATCTTTCGTCAACACCGCATTCTGCGGCATCCAAACAAGCGCCTCTTTCTTTAGCTAAAAGTTTTGACGCAGCGTCAACGCCAAGCTTGATATGTTGAAAAATTTTCTTGTTCCAAACTTTGCTCATTGCTGATTCAAGCGGCACATTTTTGCTTTGTAAAAATGAGTGAAAGCCCATCACGCCAAGGCCAACACTGCGTTCACGCATTGCAGAATATTTGGCCTTTTGCATCACTTCTGGTGCTTTATCGATGAAATCTTGCAAGACATTGTCGAGGAAGCGCATTACATCCTCAACGATTTGCGGATTGTCTTTCCACTCGTCGTAAAATTCTAAATTAAATGAAGACAAACAGCACACTGCTGTGCGGTCTTTTCCTAAATGGTCAATGCCAGTTGGAAGTGTGATTTCGCTGCACAGATTTGAGGTTTTAACTTTCAAACCCAAAGTTTTGTGATGCTCAGGGATCGCTTTATTTACCGCGTCAATGAACAAAATGTAAGGCTCGCCAGTTTCAACGCGAGTGGTTAAAAGTTTAATCCACAAAGCACGTGCCTTTACTACTTCAAGGGTTTTTCCAGTGTAAGGGCTTTTTAATTCGAAATCGCCGTCTTTTTCAACCGCGCGCATGAATTCGTCAGTCACGGCAATTCCGTGGTGCAAGTTCAGTGAGCGACGATTCGGATCGCCACCGTTAGGGCGACGCACGTCAATAAATTCTTCAATTTCTGGGTGGTTGATTGGCAAGTAAACAGCCGCAGATCCGCGTCTTAGGCTGCCTTGTGAAATTGCCAAAGTTTGTGAATCCATTACTTTAATGAATGGAATGATCCCTGAAGTTTTGCCATTGCCGTGAACACCTTCACCAATTGAGCGCAAATTGCCCCAATAGCTGCCAATGCCGCCACCTTTTGAAGCAAGCCAGACGTTTTCATTCCACAAGCTGACAATGCCGCCAAGCGAGTCGGAAGATTCATTTAAGAAACAAGAAATCGGCAAACCACGATCAGTGCCGCCATTGCTCAAAATCGGCGTTGCGGGCATGAACCACAAATTAGAAATGTACTCGTAAAGGCGGCTGGCGTGCACTTGGTCGTCAGCGTAAAAGCACGCAACACGAGCGAATAAATCTTGCGGCGATTCGCCGGGCATTAAGTAACGATCTTTCAAAACCGCTTTGCCGAAATTGCTTAATTTGTCGTCTTTTTTGGGATCAATTTGAATCGTGATTTTTTTGTCAGCGGTTTTCGATTTTGTTTTTGTGACTGGTTTTTTTGACATGTTTTTGAATTTTGTTTTGGAGTGAGGCTGTGCTTGGTTTTGCACTACATCTAGTGGCTTTTTGGCCAAAATTGCACAATATCTTGTGTTCGGAGGGCTTTCTATTTTTGGCAAAATTAATTGTCTAGTGCGATTCTTTGAGTGGAATTTTTTAGGAATTTAAGTGCTGCTTTCTTACCACCTCCCAAGTCACCCTGAGCTTGTCGAAGGGTGATTCTGGCCCGAGACTTGAATCACCTTCGACAAGCTCAGGGTGACTTGGGAGGTGGGGAAGGTGAGTAATTAAGACTTTAACCCCAATAGCTCTCCAATCCCTTTTGCCTTGCTAAAAATTTCTGCAAGTTCGGCTTTTTCGTCAGAATCAAAAGTAATTGCTCCACCAACTTGAAACTCAAATTTTTGCCCACGCAAAACCAAAGTGCGAATTACCACTGAAGAATTTATCTCTTCTCGCGAAAAGCATCCAATCGCACCGCTGTAAACTCCGCGGTCTAATTTTTCTAACTCAGCGGCAACTTCAATTGCTTTAATTTTTGGCGCTCCCGTCATTGAACCAGCAGGAAAACAAGCTTTTAGCGCGTCAATTGCGTTAGAATTTTTTGCTAGTTTGCCGTGAATTTCACTCGACATGTGGAAGATATTTTTGTAAGAGCTAATCGAAAAAAGTTTTTTCACCTTCACGCTTCCAGCCTTGCAAATCCTCGACAAATCGTTTCGCACCAAATCAACAATCATTAAATTTTCGGCGCGTTCTTTGGCGCTATTTTTTAATTCGGATTTATTTTTTTTGTCTTGATTTAAATCACGACTTCTGGGTGCGGTGCCTTTAATTGGTCGTGACAAAATTTTGCCGTTTTGAATTTTTAAAAATAACTCGGGGCTCGAAGAAATAATGTAATTTTCTTCGAGTTTTAAAAATGACGAATAGTTGGCGGGGCTTATTTTGGTAAGCTTTGCAAAGAGTGTAAAATTTTCTTTTTGTGAAAGTTTTTTTGAGAATTCGCCGAAGAATTTTCTGGTTAAATTTGTTTGGTAAAAGTCACCAGCGGCGATTTGTTTTTTGATTTTTAAAATTGCCGCAAGGTAGGAATTATCGGAAAAGTTCGAGTCGAAATTTAAAATCTCAGGCGTGACAAAATCACCCATGTCGAGTGAAGTGGTCGATTTTTCCAGAATTTCCAAATATTTTTTGTCGCAAAAACTCGCCGTAAGCTCCTGCAATTCGTGGTCAAAATCAAAAACCAATCCAAAATTTACCAACCAAATTTTTGGCAAGTTAACCACAGTTTTTTTAGTTTTTGGCAAATTCTCAAATTCCCCGCCAACTTCGTACGCCAAATATCCAAACCACTTTTTGTCGCTGCTTTTTAAAATTTTTTCAGCGTGCGCAAAATCGTCACAAATAATTTTTTCCTGCGCAAAAAGTGCAATTTGCGACGTCGAATTTTTTACCGCTTCACTAAGCGCCGAATAAAGAAATACAAAGCTGTCGCCCGTATAATTCTCTGCAATTTTTTGCGCTAAATCTAGTGGCTTTTGCCAGTTTAATTTTAGTTGCTGCATTGTTTTTCTAAATCTTTTTGCAGAAGTTTTAAAAATTCTTCACCGAAATTTTTTTCTAATTTACGTCCCAAAAATTCGTCAACTGGCAAAACTAAAAAAGAGGAATTAGTCAGAAAAATTTCGTCAGCTTTTTTTAGCGCCGCAATTCTTGCCTCAGTTTCAAAAATTTTTACGGGAGAGATTTTTAGCAACTTTTTGCGCACGGTGCCAAGCAATGCGCCGCAAGTTTTTGCGGCGGTAAATATTTTACCATTTTTCACCCAAAAAATATTTGCTGAAGAAGTTTCAGCGACAATTTTTTTTTCAGAAAGCATTACGCAGTCGAATAAATTTTCTTCAGCTGCGGCAATTTTGGCTAGAATGTAAGGCAGAGAATTGGTGGTTTTGGCGAAGGCTTTGGGCGCTGCAATTTTAGAAATTCCTAGCGTAATTTTTTTTGGTAATTCGCGTTCTTCAAAAGTTTGCACAATGATTAGAGCCTTTGATTCGTAGGTTGGAAGGTAGCCCGCACTTCCGATGCCACGGCTGATTAAAATTTTTAAAATGCCGTTTTTGATTTTATTTTTGGCGATTAATTCGAGAGATTTTTTTTCTAAATTTTCAATTGCTGCTGAGAATTTTAATGCTTTTAAGCCCGCTTTAAGTCTGGATTCGTGCGCAGCGTAGTCGTAAATTTGTCCGTTGAAAATTTTGCAGGTTTCAAAAATTCCGTCACCAAAAAGAAAGCCGCGTTCTTGCAAGGAAAGTTGCGCTTGTTTTTCTTCGACTAGTTGTTGATTTTTAAGGATTAGCTTCGTCATTTTTAAAAATTCTAAATCATGAAATTCTTCAAATTCATTCTGAAGTGGGGATTTTTTTTCTCAATCTGGATCGCGATTTTCGGCACTTTAGCGCTGTTTTACTATTTCAAAGATTTGCCGAGCCTCAGCGAATTAGAAGCTAAAAACGGCAAACAAATTGTCCAAATTAATTACGCTAATCTAGAGCGAATCACTAATCGCGGTGAAATTTACAACAGTGAAATAAGTTATTTCGAATTGCCACAGCACTTGATTAATGCGGTTCTAGCAACCGAAGACCGCAGATTTTTTAATCACCACGGTGTCGATCTATTTGGCATTTTGCGCGCCTCTTACGTCAATCACGAAGCGGGGCGAATCGTGCAGGGAGGCAGCACAATTACTCAACAATTAGCCAAATTACTTTTCTTAAATTCAGACCGCACTTTCAAAAGAAAAATCCAAGAAGTTCTTTTGGCAGTTCAGCTCGAGCGCAATTTCACCAAAGAACAAATTTTAACTTTTTACCTCAACCGCGCTTATTTTGGCTCGGGAAGTTACGGAGTGGGAAACGCCGCCAAACATTATTTTGGCAAAGATATTTCGCGTTTGAACCTCAACGAATCAGCGCTGCTTGCGGGTTTGCTTAAGGCGCCGTCAAAACTTTCGCCCAAAAATAATCGCTCCTTGGCAGAAGATCGCGCCAATGTCGTGATTCAAAATATGGTTGAAGCGGGGTTTTTAAGTGAGGATAATTTGCAGCAGCTTAATCAAGATCCGTCTTACAAAATAGACCATTCGCAGAAGCTTTATTTTGCTGATTTTGTTTACGAACAATTTCCAGAATTTTTGGACAAAAGTTCGAAAGATGAAGGTTTGCTAAAAATTACTAGTACCTTAGACGAGGGGATTCAGGAAAAATTGGAAAATATTTTAGACGAATTTAGTCAGAAAAATTCCAAAAAATTAGACAAGGCGCAAATTGCTGTGGTGGTAATGAATAAGGGTGGGGCGGTGCTAGGAATGTCGGGTGGATCTGACTACCAACAAAGCCAATTTAATCGCGCGGTGACAGCAAAAAGACAAGCCGGTTCGGCTTTTAAAACCTTTGTTTATTTAGCCGCTTTCGAAAGTGGAATGAGCGACGACGACACAATGAAAGACAAGAAAACTAACGTTGGCACTTGGCTGCCCGACAATTACGACAATCGTTATTTTGGTGAAGTGACGTTGCGTCAGGCTTTTGCTAATTCGCTAAATTCAGTTGCGGTGCAATTGGGACGTAAAGTTGGTGGAAAGGCTGTTGCAGAAATGGCACACACTTGTGGCATTGTTTCAAAAATCGACAAAGACGATCCAACAATTGCACTTGGTACAACGGAAGTTAGCTTGCTGGAACTTACGGGCGCCTACGCAGTGATTGCCAATGAGGGTGAGCCAGTAATTCCTTATTCAATTTTAGAAGTAAAAAACGCTGCCGACGAAACTTTGTACAAGCGCGAATCTTCTGGTTTTGCGCCAGTGATTTCGCAAAGTGCGGAAGAAAAAATTAAAAAACTTTTGCGGGCGGTTGTAGAAAACGGCACTGGAAAAAATGCTAATGTGGGAGAAAATATTTACGGTAAAACGGGAACTAGCCAAAACTTCCGAGACGCCTGGTTTGTTGGTTTTAGCGACGATTACGTGGTTGGAGTTTGGATTGGAAATGACGACAATTCAGCAACTGACAAGATTACCGGCGGATCTTTGCCGGCGGTTTTATTTGCTGAAATAATTGAGAAAATCTGAGGGACGTTTTGACGTCAAAAAAGAAAAACGAAACTTAAATGGTAGGCCTGGGTGGACTTGAACCACCGACCTCGCACTTATCAGGCGCGCACTCTAACCAACTGAGCTACAGACCCATTTAAGTTTTTTCTTGGAAGTTTTCCTTTGGGAAGGCGCGGCAAATTAGGGGCGGCTTTGGGAAAGTCAAATATTCGTTTTAGGTGAGGTGTAATTTAGTTTGTTACCACAATCTCTTTGTCACCCTGAGCTTGTCGAAGGGTGATTCTGGGTACTAAAGTGTCACGAATCACCCTTCTACAAGCTCGGGGTGACAAAGAGATTTTTTTGAGTGAAAAAAATCTTAAAACTGAATTTTGCACAGCTGTGCAAAATCAGGTATCCAAAAAATGAAAATCGAATTAAATGGCTACAAAAAGCTTTTGGGTGAAGTGCAGAAATCGATTCAGAAAACTGAAAAAAATATTGTCGAAAGTGTGAATCGCCAAAAAATTTTAATGAGTTGGGAAGTCGGAAAAATAATCGACGCACATATCGACGCACATTTGTTGAAAAATAATCGAGCCGAATACGGAAAAGAATTATTCATCCAACTTGCAAAAGACACTCCAATTAAAGAACGCGTCCTCTACCAAATGCGCGCCTTCTAAAAAAGCCTACCCAACCCTCTCAAAAAACGAAAACGACTTGAGTTGGAGCCGCTACCGCGGTTTTGCGTTAGTTAAAAATGACGAGACGCTCACACTTACAAAGCTTACTTGGATCACGTGGTTGACGGCGACACTTTGCAAGTGAATCTCGATTTAGGATTTAAAATTGAGCACCGCGAGATTTTGCGCCTTGCCAAAATTAATGCGTCAGAGTTTGACACTGTTGAAGGCAAGCTGAGTGCTGAGGCGCTAAGAAAAATTTTAAAAGACGTGCCTTTCTTAATTATTAAGACCAATAAAACCGACATTTACGGTCGCTACATTGCTGATGTTTTTTTAGCGACAAGGGTGAAGCAATCGCGCAGAAGGTTGCAGATCGGAGATCAAGGAACTTATTTGAATCAATTGCTGCTCGACCGCCGATTGGTTTGGCAATATTAGTTTAAAGCAGTTGTAACAATAACTTACAAAATCGGCTAAATGTTTTGACAGTAAATTTGACAGTAAAGGATTAGGGCTTTAGTCAAGACGTTTCAAATTCCTTCAAATTCAAATTCCCTCAAATATTTTATCAAAAATGCCAGTCGTAAAAATGTACCCCAAAATTAAAGCGCGCGGTTTTTCTTTAGTCGAATCCTCCGTCGTCATTATTATAATCGGAATCATTATTGGCGGTATTGTAGTTGGCGGGGCGCTTATTAAGAAGTCGAAAATAATCTCTTCACAAATTTTAACAGACAGCTCTCCTGTCAACTCTATTACTGAAACATCCACTTGGCTGGAAAGCACTTTGGAAAAAAGTTTTGGCGCCTCGGAAAGAAACAACAACTCAGCTCTAAGCCTTTGGAGCGACATTAAAAGTTCTAACAATCCCAAAAATAACGCAACCACAGTTGAGGTTTCTAGCAACTCGCCAAAATACGCCACGGATGCAATGGGCTATTTGCAGGCAGTAAAGTTTACCGGCGGCGGCTACCTCAATATTGACGGCTCTTCGCTAAACGGCACCAATTACAGCGTGGTGGTTTTAGAAAAAAGACAAAGCGCCTCAGGCAACAATTATTTTATTGGCGACAGCTCAAACACTGCGACGAATCGCAGCTTGCTGTTAGGCTACAATTCTGACATGGGCGTCATTCACTCGCAATCAGGCGGAACCTTAACCAATGCCACCACTGCGGGGGTTGATTCTTACGGCAACAACAGCAAGCCGCGCATTTTTGTTTTCACGGCAAGCGGCACTGCTGGCAAAAGCACGTACGTTAACGGCACTTTGGCTGCTTCAGATCCAAGCAACACGGCGCACCTCACTGGAGTTACAAATTTGAGTATTGGCAAAAATTACATCGGTGAAATTGGTGAAGTAATTACATTTACCAAAGCTCTCAACAGAGAAGAGCGCAAATCAATTGAAGATTATTTGGCTAAAAAATGGACGGTCAAATTAACTCGTGAAACTGTGCCAACTTGCATCGACGGCGTTGTTTCTGAAGCTGGATGTAGGCAGGTGCAGGTCTGTCCGGTGAATATTGTTGGAGTTTCTTCGCCGGTTTCGGTAGAGGAAGGTCAATCATTTAATTTTGAATGTAATGACTTGGGCTACACCGGCATAACTTCGCAAAGTTACACCTGTGCTGGTGGTGTTTTAACCCCAACCCCAACTGCAACTGCTTGCACCTCAAATGGCTGTGCTCAGGATTACGAACTTATTGACGACGCTTGTCAGTCAGCTGGTGTAGTGCGGGGTATTGTTTTATGCGCGGTTCCAGAAACTGTTGGAACCACAATAAACAGTGTCTCGCAATCTAGCGGCGATGTGCCTTGTGACGCTGTGGGCTACAGCGGAGGCCCAGCTGAGTACGATTGTGCTGACGGAATTTTTAGGGTGACGGGAAATGCTTGCACAGCTGCGCCAAAATGTTCGGGCGGCGACACCACAACTCACACAGCTGCGGGCTACACCATTCACCGCTTTGTCACAACAACTCCGACAAAAACTCTAGTTTGCAACCAATCGGTAAATGCTTGGGTGTTGCTAATTGGCGGCGGCGGGGGTGGCGGTTACAACTTCGCTGGTGGTGGAGGTGCAGGAGGATTTCTTGAAGTTACCGGCTACACTCAGGTGATTCCTGCCGGATCTTACACAATTACAATTGGTGCTGGTGGAGATGGCGCCCAAAGTGGCATGCAGCGAGGAACTGCTGGTGGCAACACAACCGCCTTTGGCCTAACTGCAACTGGCGGTGGCGGTGGCGGCTCGGCGCATAATACGTCGAGTGCTTACGGTGGTGGTGCTGGTGGCTCGGGTGGCGGAAACAGTGTCGCCAGCGCCGACGCTGCGGAAGGAGGTAGTGGAACTACGGGGCAGGGAAATAATGGCGGAAAGGTTTCGGCGGCAAATGGCGGCGCTGGTGGCGGCGGCGCTGGTAGCGCTGGCGGCGGCGGTGGTACTAATCCTGGAAATGGTGGCAATGGTAAAAGCTCAACTATTACTGGTGGCACTGGAGATACTTATGCAGGTGGCGGCGGCGGTGGAAACTACAATATTAACTACAATTCATCTGGTGGTTCTGGGGGAGGTGGAAAAGGCGGCTCGTCAGCTGATTCGGCACCCGGCAATGCTACAGGATACGGTTCGGGAGGTGGAGGTGGCGCGGGTGCTCACGTTACCAACTCGAAAGGTGGCAGTGGTAGTGCAGGGCTTTTGATTGTGCGCTACGCTAATTAGGAATTCGCAAATAATTACTAATTCTAGCTCTCTTCTACTAGTTAGTGAATTGCTCGCGAATAATTCTTTCCTCTAGCGAGTGATTGGGGTCGAAAAGAATTTTAAATGCGATTGAACGATCTTCAAAAATCAAAACTTCTTTGACATTTTTAACCTCGTTAGAATCAGCAGTGGCGCTGACTGGGCGTGATTCAAAATTCAAAACTTCTAATTTTATTTTACTGTTTGCCGGTAGCAAAGCACCGCTCCAATTGCGTGGGCGGAAGGGACTAATTGGGGTGAGCGCTAAAATTTCCGAACCAAAAGGAATAATTGGTCCGCCCGCCGACAAGTTGTAAGCAGTGCTGCCGGCAGGGGTTGCAACTAAAATTCCGTCAGCGGCAAGGCAGCTGATTCGTTCGCGTCCGTTAATTTCAATTTTGATTTTTGCTGCTTGGCTTGATTGGCGTAGAAGCGCTACTTCATTGATTGCAATGTGGCTGTATCTTTTATTTTGCGCATCAAGAACTTCCATCCGCAAAGGGTGAAGCGTTGATTCTTGGGCTTTGGTGAGGGTTTCTAAAAAATTTTCTTCGCTAAAAGAATTCATCAAAAAGCCGACAGTACCGCAATTAATGCCGTAAACGGCGATTGGTTTTGATTCGTATTCGTGCAGTAAATGTAGCATTAATCCGTCGCCACCAATTGCTACGACAATGTCAATTCCTGAGACATTTCGGTGGTTTTGGGTGAGGTCGGTGAGGCCGTATTTGGCAACGAGTAAATCTTTTTTGGTTGCGGCTTCTGTGTTGTTTTTTGCAGCGATTACGGCGATTTTTTTGGTCATTTTTGGTTTGGTTTTATTTAAGTTCGCGCCAACTCGTACAACGCAATTGCTGCAGCCACTGACGCGTTTAAACTTTCAACTTCTGGGTCAATTTCAATTCGAGTCAACAAATCGCAATTTTTTTTCACCAAGTCGCGAATCCCGTCTCCTTCTGATCCGACAACTAGCGCGATGTTTTTGTATTCTTTGATTTTAGTCACCGCCACCGTGCCTTCTCCGGCCAAGCCAACGCACCAGTAACCGATTTTTTTCAGCTTCTCAAACAGATTGCTAAAATTTGTCACCACAAACAAATCAGCCAACTCAATGGTTCCGGCGGAAGATTTCACAATCGTGGCATTTTCTTTTGGTGAATTGTGCTCGCAAAAAATAATCCGTGTCACGCCAAAACTAACAGCGCTGCGAATGATTGCGCCAATATTGTGCGGGTCAGAAATTTGGTCGAGCAGAATTAAAGTTGGCAGCTGTTTTTCGCTTTCAGCAATTTTTTGCAGCTCCGCTAAAAGGTCGCCTTGAGTTTTGGTCGGCAGGCGCGAGCAGCGCACAGCAAAGCCCTGATGCACTTGGTTCTTGCCAAAAAGCGCTTCGATTTTTTCGTTGTCGACTATTTTGATTAAAGGGGCGAGGTGCGAAAGAGAATGTTTTTGTAAAAACTTTTCCAACTCAGAAATTGAATTTTGAGTGGCGAGAATTTCAAAAATTTTGCGACGTTTTTTTTGGAGAATTGTCAGAATGGGATGCTTACCACAGAGCCACAGCTCTGAGTCTGGAAGGCGGGGCAGTTGTGGTGTAAAACTGCCGCGCGTTTTATTTGTGGGTCTATTTTTGAGGTTTTTTTGATTTTGAATCTTTGTGTTTTTTTGCTTCATTTTTTTCAGATTTTTCAGATTTTTCTTCGGTTTTTTCTTCAGCCTTTTCCTCAACTTTTTCTTCTTCAACAGCTTCTGGAGCTGCTACTGAATTTGCTGCAGGTTGCGCTTCAGCTGCCGGAGCTTCTTCAGGGGCTTTAGGTTCTTGCAACTTGATTACGATTTTAACTTTAGCATCTTTAGTGATTTTAGAATTAATTTCGTTAAGCGCGTCTTGTGACAATTGCTCACGGATATTTTCTTTTACTGACTCGAAAGGCAAAGCTTGAGCGTCGCGAACTTCTAAAACTTTGATTAAGTGCCAGCCGAATTTGCTTTGAACTGGAGCTGAAATTTGTCCTTTTTTCAATTTTACAATCACGTCAGAAATTTCTTTGATCATGTTGTCTTCAAGCACGTAGCCAAGCTCTCCGCCACGGTTTGCACTTTCTTGATCGATGGAATATTTCTTTGCAACTTCGCCAAATTTTGGAGCTTTTTTAGAGCTTAGTTCTTTCTCAATTTTTTCAGCTTCTTCTTTTGATTTGGTAACGATGTGAGCAACTGAATATTCTTTTTTGCCAACAAGTCCGTTGCTAAGTTCAGTGTATTTTTCTTTCACTTTTTCTTCGCTAACTTTTTCTTTCATCAAAGAGCTGATGTAAGCTTGGCGCAACATTCTGTTTTTTGATTCGGCAATTTTTTCTTGCAGAACTTTTTCTTTGGCAGCTTTTGATTTAGCGGCTTGCTTGGTGAGTTCGCGGTCTAGGTAAATTTCTTTAGCTAAGATTTCGATTACTTCTTTTGGAAGGGAAGCGATATCTGGAATTTTAACTTCTTCATCTTTATTGCCAAAATTTTGGCCTTCAAAAACGCTGCGCAATTTGGCATCAATTTCAGATTTGAAGATTTTTTCATTGTTAACTTTAGCAACAACCGCGCCTTTTTCTGCGCCGATAAAATAAGATGAGAGGACAAAAAGTAATGCGGCAACTAAGGCTGCAACGGCAAAAACTTTAGTAGAATTTTTCTTTCTAGATTGAAGGCGTTTCATATTTTTAAACTGGAAATTACGAAATTAGGAAAAAGTTGGTGCTGCTTACAAAAAGCTTCAAGCTTAGTTTGGTCTGCGGTCTGGCGGTAGTTGATGCCAAGGATGTTGGAGAGAATGCCGCCGGTCACTAAAAGGCTGTCAATTCTGAAATCGTTAGCGCCTTTAATGTCGGTTTCCATTCCGTCACCAATCATTAGCATTTGTTCATTTTTAGGATCGTTAAAAATTTCGCAAACGATTTTATAAACCGACGCAAAAGGTTTTCCGTAGTAAATCACTTTGCCGCCCAAAGCTTGGTATTCTTTGGCAAGCGCTCCTGCGCAAATCATTTCACGACCGTCTTGTTTGACCACGTTCATGTCGGGATTAACGCAAATTAGAGTGAGATTATTTTCTTTTGCTGCCAAAGCCTGCGGCATTTTTTCGGCTAAAACTGAATCATCTCCGTCAAAGCCAGTAGTTATTGCGAATTCTGCCTGCGCGGCGTCGTCCACCCTTTTGTAATCTAAACTATCAAGCAAATCGATGTCTTTTTTAGGGCCGATGTAAAAATAATTTTGGCCGAAATCTTTAAATCCAGCCTCTTGGTTTTTTTTCAAATCGAGAAAAGTTGCTTCACCCGAAGACATTACAAAATCGTAAAGATTTGGGGTGACGCCAAAACGCTCAAGCATTGTTGCAACTTTGCTGGCGCGGCGCGGTGCGTTGGAAAGAAAGCAGATTTTTTTGCCTTGGCTGCGCAGGTAGCTGATTGCTTCAATGGCACCGGGATAAGCGGTGCTGCCGTCGTGGACGACACCCCAAACGTCGAAGAGGAAGTAGTCGTATTTGTTTGATAGTTCTTGGACGGATTGGATGAATTTCATTTTTTGTAATTTGTTAGTTTTCAATGTCACTACAGTTTTCTATGTCATCCTGAGCTTGTCGAAGGATGATTCTAGGCGCGGGCTTGAATCATCCTTCGACAAGCTCAGGATGACATCGAGTTTTAACTCTCAATCATCGACTTAGTAGCGCGCAAAACTCCGTCAAACGAGCCTCTTTTATATTTCATTTTCACCACATCACCAAGCCTAATAACCTCAGCTTGCTTGGCATCATCAATTACAACCCAAGCTGATTTCGGATCAATTTTATCTGATACTGAACCGCTACCAATCACGCGACGCTCAATCTCACTTTCAGCAGTAATGGCATTCTCAATTTCATATTGGCCGCTTACTTCGAATTTGTCGTTTTGCTTAATGCCGTCTTCCGAGCCCAGTGAAATTTTGAAAATAGTTTTTTTATCCAAAGTGCGTTTCTCCAAAATGTAGCCTTTTTTGGCGAGAGCATTTTTTAGATCAACCAAAGCATTGCTAATTGCATCTTCTCCAGCGCGTCGCACCAAGCCATCGTCGCGGCTTGAGCCTTTTACTTGTTCGCCGCCGATTTGTAATCCGCCAAGATTTAAGCCACCATTTTGTTGAACATTTTCTGAGCGCGATTTTTTTCCGACAATCTCGATGGTTTGCACCACGGTGAGCGATGGCAGTTCGTAAATTTTTAAATTTCCGGCAACGTCCGAAGAGTAAGTATATTTGGGAGGAATTGAAATAATCTGGCCGTTTTTTGGATTCACAAAAGTGCTGCCGCTAGAATATTTGCTGCTAAATCCGGCGTTAGAAATTGAGCCAGAAATGGCGTAATCAGCAACTTTCGGGCCTTTGTAAGATCCTGTTTTATTCATCTCAGTCAAAGCGATTTCCTTTTCTAATTTGACGTTGGCTTTGCGGTCAACCAATTCGCCAAGACGATTTTGTGCTAAAGCATTTTCAACATTATTGGCGATTGAATTGCCAAGCTGCACTTGTTTGGCCACGTCATTATCATTTTCTTCTAAAGCGAAAACCACGATTTTTGGGGGCTTGTTTTCAAGATTTTCTTTGGTGGGCATGAATTCAGTTTTGGCTAAAAACTGTTTTTGATATTTGTCAAAATTTGAGATGGTGGTTGAGCAAGAAGCGGTGAGAAGAATGAGGGCTAGATGTTTTAGTTTCATTTTTGAGGGAGGATTGTTTTTTATAATTAAGTGCGAGCGTCGTCGAAGGGCCCGAAGCTGGTTTAGTCGGTAATTCCAATAATTTTTAAAATTCCATCGCCGGCAATTTTTTCAGCAAGGGTGCTAAGCGCTGCAGCTTCAGCTTCTTTTTCACTAATGCTGGAGCTTCCCGTAACTTCAACTGAGTTGCTTGCAACCACTTTGCCGTCAGCGAGATTTTCAAAATCAATTTCTAATTTAGTCAAAAAAGCTTCGTAAATTTTATTTGATCTGCTACTTGATTTAACCCGAATCACAACTTGGTTGTCGTTAGATTCATTGCGGCTTGGTGAGATTTTTAATTTTTCTTTGTTGAGAGAGTTACGAATAATTTTGGCGATTTCTTTTGGTGAATTTATTTCGAAATAAAATTCGATTTTGTCGGAAAGTTTTTCTAACTGATTCGAAAAATCTGCAAGCCGCGCTAGTTTTTCTTTTAAATCAACATTGGCTCCGGCGCCAGAAAGGATGCGGCTTTTTAACTCAAGTTCTTTACCAAAATCTAAAATTTTTAACAAAGAGTTGCGTCTTTGAATGGTGTTTTTGCCGACAGAGTTTTTGTCTAAATCGCTAATTTTTTTCTCTAAAAATTCGATGCGCTCTCTTTGTTCGCGCAAGAAAGGATCACGCTTAATTTCAACTTCGATAAAAATTTGCGCGCCGGATTTTTGGCTGTGCGTAACTTTAAAACCGGTGAAGCTGATTTTTTCAATATTTTGGCGCACCTTCTGGCGCATCTCTTCGCGTGAGCTCGAATTATTTTCTTCGCGAGTTAAAGTTGTTTCGGCCGAAAGGCTAACCATTAAGCGCGAGGCGGCGTCCGCCAAAGCGTATTTGGTGGCTTCTTCGAGAGTTTGTCCGGTTGAAACACCGTAGAGATTTTCTGAATTATTTTGAGTTGGTGTGACGTACCAAGAAGGAGTGCTGTCGTTTTTATTTGAGTTAGAAGCGCAAGAAGCGGCAAGAAAAAATGCAAAAATGCTGAAAGCAGAAATTAATTTATTCATCGAGCTCTTTCAAAACGCTTTGAGAGTTACTTTGTCCTGCATTGATGCGAGATGCGGCGCTGGCGGCTTTGGCGGATTTTTCTGCTTCGCGGTAGGCGAAAGATTGGCAGGAGGTGAGTAAAACTAGAGTGAGAATAGTTAGGAGTTTTTTGGTCATTGGCTTGGCTTCTTTGTTTAAAATAACTGACCCATGGTGGGTCAGTTATTTACGAGAATTAAATTTAGTTTTTAGCTTTGTTAACTTCGGTGCTGTTGTCCAAAGTTTTGCCTTCTTTCGTATCAGCAACTTCGAGATTTTTAGCCTTCACATCTCTTTCTTTTTCCAACTCATCAAACAACTCTTTGGTTGCGGCTTGAGTTTTATTAATATTCTCGCGACCTAAGTTAGACTTAGCTGCGCGCGCTGCGAAAGTTTTTTCGCTGGCTTCCAAAAACTTGCTGTAATCTTCGTTTTTCAAAACCATTTGGATGTAAAGAGTGCCGTCTGGTGACTTAAACATGTTCAATCTTTTTACGCCAGAAAGTGGCAGATTTTTTACCACTTCTTTGGTTGCTTGAGCGAAAAATCCTTCAACATCGTCAGCGCCATTTACTTCAGCTGATCTTAAAGAATTTTTGGTAATGCGGCTGATTTCAGATTGAATGGTGGCAGCAATATTTGCTTTAGCGTCAAGCTCGGCTTTTGGAATTTGAAATTGTAATCCGCCTTTAGAAGGAGGTGCGACACCAACGCCGCCAACGCCGTTTTCAACGGAAGGATCGATTACCCAATTTGGCAAATTCGACAATTCGTTTTTGGCGTTAATATTTGGAGTTTCAGTTTTATGTCCGCAAGAAAATGACAAAGACAAAGCAGCAATTGCAACTGCGGTAAGGAATTTATTTTTCATATTTTTGTGATTTTTAAGGTGAGAATTCCGACTCGTTTTGAAGTCGAAAAAACTATTTTTTTAAAAGGCTTAAATAGCAATAATTTTTTTAAAGAGCTTCTTTGTTGTAAATCAGCAGCGTGCCAATTGCCAGACAGATAATTGCGATTACCCAAGTTGAGGCGAAAATTGGAATTAATCCCGAAGATCCCAAAGAGTTAATGATGCTGGAAATGATGTAGAGGATGAGGCCGGAAACGATGCCGAGGAAAATCATCAAAGTGGCGTTTTGATTGCGCACGTGATTGAGACCAAAATAGCAGGCGATAAAAATCATCGCTAAAAATAGCAGAGGTTTGCTCAGCAGAGAGTGCAAATAAACTTTAAATTTTGTCGAGTTAAAGCCGGCGGATTGAAGGTCGGTGATTAAAGTTGGGAGTTCAAAAATTGAAAATAAACGCACATTTTGAAAGTTATTTACAACTTTTTGCATGACGAAATCGGCCTTGAGGTTGGTTGGAATTTTTATGCTTTTGAGATTTTTATTAATCAGCTTGTCGTCGTTAATTGTTGCGTCCTCAAGCAGCCAAGATCCGTCTTGCAAGATCATTGAGGCGGCATCGATTTTTTTGTAGAATTGACCTTCTTTGTTGAAAAACCAAAAAGTTACGCCGTCAAATTCAAAATTTTCGCGATAAACTTTTTTTGACTGAATAATCAGCTCTTCTTCAGGATTATCGATGTTGGTTTGTTTGAGCCAAACGCCGTTGGAAGGGGCAATAACTTCTCTAGTTTCGTTGCGGGTATATTTGCCTTCGAGATGGTGAAATTTTTTGGTCATTTGAATTGAAAGTGAGCCAAAAATTGTTATCCAAAAAACTCCTAAAAGTAAGGCGGCACAAGATAATGGGCGCAAGATTTGCCACAGCGAAAAACCACTCATTCGAATGATTGTGATTTCGCTTTTTGACGAAAGTAGAAAAAAAGAAATAATCGCCGAAATCAGCACCAAAGAAGGCACGATGTCATTTAAAAAATTAGGAATTTGCAGCAAAGCCATGAAGGCAACTGAGTAAAAAGGCGCGTCGGAATCGCGCATTCTTTCAAGTAAATCGATCAGATTAATGAAAAAAATCAGCAGCGAAAAACCAAGGGTAATTTGGGTAAAGCGCAGTAAAAAACTTTTGGCAATGTAAATATTTATTAGCCGGAAATTTTTCATGATTTTTTGCGGTAATTATTGGTTAAGAATTTCAAGCTCACCGCAATGAACAAGGCGACGTTAAGATATAAAAGAGGAATGCATCCCGGAGACGAAGCAATTAAATCGCAGAAGGTTAGGGTGGTGGCTAAAAAAACTGTCGCAAGAAAAATTGCCATCAAAACGTTAGGCAAAGTGCCTTTGCGACTGAACTGGCCGTGCAAAATGCAAGATAAGGCAATTAGCGAAAAAATTATCGGAAAGAGAGTAAAGACAATTCTTTGGTGAATTTCGGAGCGGAATTTTTCGAGTTCTAGGTAGTCAGCATCGGCTTCGGGTTCGAGTAAATCTTGCAAGAAGCGCTCCTTGGCATTCCAGCGCGGCGTCCGGTTATTTTGTTTACCTTCGGTGAGGTTAAAGACGTAATTGTCAAAATTGAGAATTTCCGATTTATTATCTTCATTGTTAAATTTTTGTACGGTGCCGTCCTCCATGTAAAGCAAAGCAGAGCTTTCTTCGGCAACTATATTGCCTTTTTGAGCGGTTATGGTGATTGAGTATTTTTTGGAGCGTTCGTCATGCAGCAAGATGCCGAAAAGATTATTTTTTTCGTCACGATTTTTGGCGTAAATCGTTAAATTATTTAGAGTTTCAAAAGTTTGCGGATTGAAGGCCAAGCTGGTGTAATTATTGCGAAAATCAAAACGCAAAAGGCGCAATTGTTGGTTAGCAAAAGGCATTAGATAAAATGAAATCAAAAAGCAGAAGACTGAGCAGACGATGGCAAATCCTGCAACGGGTCGACAAATTGCTAACTTGGTTAATCCGGAATTTTTTAAAATAGTGATTTCATTGCTGCTGATGAGGCGACTGTAAATCATTAAAATCGCCGCAAAAATTGAGACCGGAATAATGAATAAAAGTAGCCAGGGCAAAATCAAAACAAACAGGTAGAGAAACTGATTTAGCTTAACGCCATTTTCAGTTACGTATCTTACCAATCCGATGGCGCGACTAAACCAGATTAGTGAAATCAAAATTGAGATAAAGCCGGCAAAACCTGTAACAGTTTTTGTGAAAATGTAGCGCGAATAGAGGTTCAAGGGAATTTAAGAATTACGAATTAAAAATTGTTTTTATAAAAATGCAGGCACCGAGCTTAAAATCTTAATTTTTAATCAGCATGTCAAAAATAAAAATCATCCTCAATGGCGAAGAAAAAATTTTGCAAAGCAAAATGAGTGTGGCGCAATTGATTTTGGAGCTGGAGCTTGATGTGAAAAAAATTGCCGTGGAAAAAGATTTAGAAATTGTGAATTGCGATCAGTTTTTAGAAGTGATGCTGGATGAGGGAAGTCGGGTGGAGATTGTGCATTTTATTGGTGGTGGTTAGTGAGTTCTGCTGGGAATTATTGAGTTGATCATTGTTTTGGAAAATGAAGGTTTTTGTTTAGTTGCTCCGCTTCTTGATCCACCTGACATAATATTATCAAAACCTCCGCTGGCAAGTCCTTGGGCTGATTTAGGAACAAAAAAGGGGCTTGGGTTTTTTCCATCGACCATAGCAGTAGATGCTAGTCGAATCTTTTGATCAATAAATTCTTTCGCTTTTTCTGGGCTTGTAGTTGCTTGGTTATCTTTTGCGTTAAGAGCGCCTGATGTTTTTTTGGCGGTGCCAAAATTTTTTGACTGATAATCTTCCATCAAATCTTTCGCTTTATTAGCCATATCAAGGTAAGGTCCAAACATAAAGCCTTTGACGAAGTTGCGAGTCATGGCGCGGGCTTTTTCACTAAGATCTTCATAAAACGGATCAACTTTCTTATTACTAATATTTTTCCATAATGTCGTAAAAGACGTGGTGTGAGCTATTCTTGCTGCGGTAACACAGAGCTGAATTGGTAGATCAACCGCAAGAAGTCTAACTGCTCCAAGAGGAATTCCAAAAAGAAGTCGGGTAAAAAATTTCGTAGTTTTAAAAGCCGGATTTTCGCTAATAGCTTCTGCCACTTTATTAACGAAATTAATCGCAGAGTCCATTGTTCTTGATAGCCAGTTTGCCATAAATTCCTAGTCGCGAAAATTAATAAATTGTAATGGAGTGTCGTAAGTAGTGCCGCGAAGCAACGCCATTGCTTCCTGCAAATCATCACGTTTTTTTCCATCAACGCGCACTTCATCCCCCTTGATTGAAGCCTGAACTTTCATTTTTGAATCTTTGAATTGTTTGACGATTTTTTTTGCAACTTCTTGCTCAATGCCGTTTTTCAATTTGATTTCTTGTCTGAAGGTGCTTCCCCCAGCTTTTTCTTCTTTTTGAATATCCAAGGCACGCGGATCAATGTTACGTCTCACGCAAAACACTTTCAAAGAATCGCAAATTTGCCCCAATTTATATTCGCTATCTGCTGCTAGATTAATCAAATTATCTTTGATTTTGAGCTCAACCGTGAAAGGCGATCCTTTAAAATCGTAACGGTTAGTAAGCTCGCGCAATGTTGAGTTCACCACATTGTCGATTTCTTGAATGTCGATTTTTGAAACGATGTCGAAGCTAGGCATGATTTATCCTCTTAAATTTTTAAAGCTTGGTTTAGATCCGCAATCAAATCATCCACATGCTCTAAACCAATCGAAAGTCGGCACATTGATTGAGTAATGCCGATTTTTTCCTGATCTTCGCGCGCGATGCTTGAGTGAGTTGTTGCTGCTGGATGCGTAATTAAAGATTTGGAATCGCCAAAATTATTTGAAATGTCAATGATTTGTAAGCGATTCATGAAAGCGAAAGCTTCAGCTTTGCCGCCTTTAATTTCCAGTGCAATCACCGTGCCACCATTTTTCATCTGCTTTTGTGCGATCTCAAATTGGGCGTGCGATTTTAGCGTTGGGTACAAAACTTTTTTTACTTTTGGGTGAGTTTCTAAAAACTCGGCAATTTTTTGCGTGCTAGCACAGTGGCGTTCCATGCGCAGCGAAAAAGTTTCTAGCGCTTTCAAAACAATCCAAGCATTAAATGGACTAAGCGCCGGACCGGTGTGGCGATGAAACGGCAATAAAACTTCTTTAATAAAATGCTGATTGCCAACAACGCATCCGCCCAAAGTGCGACCTTGTCCGTCAAGATGTTTGGTAGTTGAATAAACCACAGAATCAGCGCCCAGCTCAAGAGGCTTTTGCGCAAAAGGTGAAACAAAAATATTATCCACAATCAAATGCGCGCCGTGCTTTTTGCAGAGATCGGAAACAAAACGAATGTCGATAACTTCTAAAGTTGGATTGGCGGGTGTTTCAATAAAAACTACTTTGGTATTTTTTTTAAAAGCCTTGCGCCACTCTTCTTCGTTAACTCCGTCAACTAGCGTCACATCAATTCCGTAGTTAGGTAAAATTTTTGTCGCGATATAAAAGCACGATCCAAACAAAACGCGTGAAGCAATAAAATGATCGCCCGCTTTGATTTGACACATGATGCTAGCAAAAACCGCTGCCATGCCTGAACCCATAACGCACGCCGCTTCTGCCCCTTCAAGCAAGGCCATTTTTTCTTCAAGCATTTTCAAACTTGGATTAACGTAGCGCGAATAAACGTAGCCAGGATCAACGCCGTTAAAGCGGCTTTCGGCAACTTCGGCCGAGTTGTAACAAAAACCAGAATTTAAAAAAATTGCTTCCGAGGTTTCGCCAAAATTAGAGCGAAAAGTGCCACCGCGAACCATTTGGGTGTCTGGATGCAATTTTTTGAAATCGGTGGTTTTGTTTTTGTAGTTCATTTTGGAGAGATATTTAAATTATTTTTCTTCAGAAAGAAAACGAGTGTAAAACCAGCTTAGGCCAATTAGCACAATTCCTAACCCTAAAGCCGCAAGTCGAATTGATTTATTTTTTTGCGCCGTGCCAATAAATAATGCCGCGATGCCAAAGATCAACCAAGCAGCAGAATAACTTTAAGTTTCAGCATTGCTGGTGGTGCCAAAATCTAAATAAGGACTGTGAAATAATTGGCGCACATTGAGTGAAATAAAGGCAAAAATTGAAACCAAAATAAAGGGTTTGCTGTAAGGCAAAGGTTGCAAGCGATTGGTAAAAATTAAAGCTATGGCGGGCAATAAATAAGGCAAAATTAAAGCATTAATTAATGGCAAATTGTCGACTGCCTGATCTGACCAAATTGGATTGAGCGACAAAAAATCAAAAGCGCAAACCCGCAATATTGCAGCATAAAATAACACTTTGCTGCTTAGTAAAAAACGTGACGATCAAATTTTTTACCAAACCACAAGCAGATTACGGCGTAAATACAAAGAATGTCGGTGAAAATTCCCCTACTAGTGAAGTTGATTGCGAAATTATTGCGTAGCGTCAAGTAAGCAGAGGCAACTGCCAGAGTTACTGTGAAGATTTCGAGATATTGCACTAAGCGATCGTCGCCTTTTCTAATAAATAGACGGCTAGCAATAAACAGCATTAGCGCTGGTGCGGCAAAATAAACTAAAGACTTGTCTGATGAATTGAGAATTTGCACAGCAACCAAAATTCCAAAAATCACCAAGCAAACATTAGCGATTTTGCGCAGCACTTTCAAATCAAAGCCTTTGTTAATCCAACTTAGAGCTAAAATTTGGGCGGCGAAGAAAATTGGACAAAATTCTTTCGGCAAAACAATTAAAAAAGACATTGTCAAAAAGGCGCAAGAAGTAGCGGTAAATATAGTTAAAAGCTGTTGTTTTGAAGCTTCTTCGCTTGGAAATTTAGCGTTTATTTTTTTAGTTATTTGTGCTGCTACAAATGCCAAAATTAAAGCGGCAATACTCCAAGCTGCTTGGTTTATTGGTTGGTAAATTTTCAAATAGCAAATCACTTAATAACCAACAGAGGCGACGCCAACCAAGATGGCCCAAAGTTTTGGATTGGCTGATTTCCACAGCAAAAGATAGCCAGAAGCAGTAAATAAAATTGCAAAAGCAAGAATAGTTGCGAGGTTTAAACTAGGGCAAGAAAACAATATCAAAGCGCTTGCGGCACATGTAATAAGTGGCGCCAATCCGTAAATTTTTTGTTTGAAGTAAGCTAAGAAAATACTGCCAATTGCTAAAACTCCAAAAAGCGACAATTCCAAAATACCGTAATTACTTTGTTTGGTAATCAGCTCTAAAAGCAGCGTCGCGCTTGGCTCGTTTGATGAGATCAGAGCCGGAGTTAAAAAACCGCCAACCAAACCAAAAATTGCAATTGCCGCGCCAAATCTAAGCGACATAAAAACTGCAATGGCAGTGACACAAGTCATGGTGAGAATTCCGGCATCAATTGAATATTTAACCAAAAAAGTCCGGGAAGCGCTAGAGCTGCGCCACCGATCCAAACTGGCAAACGCCCGCCGAAACATTGAGTTCGCGTGGCTTAATCGGAGCTTGTTAGGCTGTTAATAAACGCTTAATTTTCGCAAGTTCACTTTCTAAATTGCTAATCCGCGCCATCTGTATCCAAGGCATTACTAAAGAGACCAAAATCGCAAGAGCTAGGGCAGCGCAAAAAGCAATGAACATAAAAATTAGTTTTTGATTTTGAGTTTTTCTAACATGCGATCGGTGTCGTTGCGCAGCAATTCAACCTTAACTTCGGTGGTGCCGTTTTCCTTAAACTCGAGCAAAGTTGCCGCTTTTTCAGAAACATCAATCACGCGGTTTTTGGCGAAGGGACCGCGATCATTTACCCGCACAATCACAGTTTTATTATTGCGCAAATTAGTCACGCGAACCAGCGAGGGCAGTGGCAAAGTTGGATGCGCCGCAGTCATGCTGCCCATGTTGTAAGTTTCGCCATTGGCGGTGGCCTTGCCATGAAAATCGTCGCCATACCAAGAGGCGGTGCCGATCTCTTCGTAATCTTCGTAATTTTGCGGAATGTAATTAACACCAAAAATTTCGTAAGGATTTCCGACTTTGAAAATGCCGCTATATTTGCCGTCATCGCCGACAAAATTTGCGGTGTCGGCATCAACTAATTCTAGATCATCGCTACTTTCAACTTTTGCATCTGATTTTTTAAAAACGTAATTGGTGTTTTTGGGAAGTCCGGCTTGCATTGACTCTGAAGGCTTAACATAAGCGGAATATTTGCTTTTGATGCGTTTATCAGAGCTTTCTTTCTTTTTGGAATAACTGCGTTTGGTGGTTTTTTTGTGGGGGCTCGAGCAGGCGGAAATCAGCGTCAGGGCCAAAATTGCTAACCAAAACTTTTTCATTTGTGATTCAAATTTGTTGATAAGCAAGTGGCGCTGGAAGCTGCTTTAAAGCCGAATGGTGCAGTTTTTTTAAAAACAAATTCTTCCTGATTGGTTGCAGCAAGTTCATTTTTTGTAATCAAAAAAATACCATATTCAGCAAAAAAATTCGCTAAACAATTGTGACCAAGAACTCCGAGAAGCTTATGTTTCGCGGTTAAAAAGATTTTTTTCTTAACGCTAAAGCCAAGCTGTCCACAAAGTTTTTCAAAATCTTTGATCGAACAAAAGTGAATATTGGGAGTTTCAAACCATTCAAAAGGAATGTTTTTGTTAACCGGCATTGATCCTTTGCAGAGTAAGTGCAAACGGTTTTTAAAATGCGCAAAATTAGGCAAAGAAATCACTGCAAATTCCGCAATGCGCAACATTTCTTCGAGAATTTCTTTGGGCCAGTGAGTAGCCTGAATAGTTTGGCTTAAAATAGCAAAATCAAAACTACGATCTGGATAAAAAGTGAGATCATTTTCGGCGTCTCCCTGAATTGCCGAAATGCCACGCATCAAAGCCTGACTAACTTGCGCCTGCGAAATTTCTAATCCGCGCGCATCAACATTTTTGGTTTTTTTTAGGAACTCAAGAAGCTCGCCATCGCCACAACCAATATCTAAAACTTTCGAATTTGGCTTGATCAGCTCGGCAATAATTTCCAAATCAAAACGGATCTGGTGCTTCACAATGTTTTGTCCGATGGATGTCATGGTGTTGGCTATCTGTTATTAAAAGGTTTTAGAGTCTTTTAGTTGAACCCCGTCATGAAGACGGACGCGACACTTTAGTTAGAGGTAAGTTTAAACCAAAACTAGAGTTTTTCATCCCTCTTCATGACGGGGTCCACCTCGTATATTCGATTCAGAAATTTAAAAAAACCAACCTTAAACCAACCGCATCAATTTCAAAAACTTTTCAACTTCGTCTTTTTGAGGATAAGAAAAATATTGCCCAGCACCTAAAGTTTTTTGATTTACAGTGTTAATTTCTTCTCCCACATAAATTTTTTCTAAAGTCTGCAGAATCAACTTACATCCACCTTGGTAAAGGTTGTTGATGTTTTGTACCAGCGACAAATTCCAATCAATTTCGCTGTGAGAAAATCCAATAATGTCACCAGTATCGATCCCCGCATCGCGCACAAAATGCAATGTCGTGCCCAGATTTTTCTCACCATTTAAAACCGCCCAAAAACTGACCATAACGCCGCGGTAATTTGGCAAAATTCCCGAATGTAAATTTAAAACTCCAAGTCGTGAAGTGGCAATTAGTGAGGGTTTGAAGATTTGGCCGAAGCGAATTGAGATCATTAAATCGGGTGCAAATTCTTTAAATTCAGCCAAAGCTTCAGCAGAATTTACGCTAGAAAAACCAGTAATTTTTGCATTAAGCCGCAATGCCAAATCCACAAAAATTTCTGCAGCACCAAGTTGTTCTAGCTTTTTCATCTGAATTAATTCTTGCGCCAAGCTGTCAGTATTGCCAACTTTTTGAGAGAGAACAATGCCGATTTTGTGATTTTTTAAATGCGGCGCAAGCAGCTTTAGGGCAGTTGCGGAGTGGATATCGGAGTTTAGAAATAGGAGTAGGTTCATAGTGTTAGGACCTTTTGAACAGCTTTGATAAAGTATTGAATTAATGGGTTTGAAATTTCCCCGCTTCTGGTAGCGATGCTATAAGTCATGCTTGGAAAAAATTTAATTAGATTTTTTTGCACTAAATCTGAGTCATTTTTTTCCACACAAATGGTCGAAACAATCGCTGCAAAATTATTTTCCTTAACGAGCCGTTTTAACATTTCCCAAGTACCATTTTCAAATTCAACGCTGCCTTTGAGGTCGTAGGTTCTAACAGCCTCTTCAAATAATGGTAATGTGATTAATGATGGATCAATTCGAATCAAATCAAAATTTTTGAGATCGCTCAAGTTCTTAATTTTTTTCTTGGCGAGTGGATGATTTTTATTCACGATTAAAATTGGGTCGTAAGAAATCATCTCGACCTGTTTAATTTCGGCCTCATTGGTCATGTTTGGATAAAATGCCAAATCAATTTGATTTTCTTTTAGTCGCCTAATCGCTTCACTTGCTGCAATGTTTCTTATTATAATTTTTGCTTCTGGATGAGATTTCTTAAAGTTTGAAATAATACGCGGCATCAGGTACGATATGGCAATGTGATGGGTAGCGATATCAATTGTTTTTTGTTTTTCTTGTTTCTTCTTGTTCAAAAATTTTTCAACAACTGACTCAAAATCATGCATCAGAGGACAGGCAATCGCATAAAAATCCTCTCCTTCTTTTGTTAAAGATAATGGTTTGGAGTCGCGCTTAAAAAGTTTTAAATCTAAATCGCGCTCCAGAGATTGGATCTGTAAAGTAACTGTTGATTGGGTCAAGTTCATTGCCCGTGCTGCTTCTGAAATGCTGCTAAATCGAACTGCGTAGTAAAATCCTCGAATTTGTTGAAGAAGATTCTTTTTATATAAGAAGTTTTGACTGATTTTCTTTTCCATGATTATTGGCTATTTCAATTGAGTTATTGAGATAATTAATTTGCTTAATGTTGCTCGATCAACTTCCTTGCTGTCTTCTTCTAAGTCTTTTTCTCAATGACTCATTTCGGCACATGAAAGCAATCTCAACGCGAAATAACTCTGGTCTTCTGTCATTGATTGAGACTAGTGTTTTGGCTAAGACATGCCCATCCATTTCGATGACTCGTTTTGTGGAGACGGAAAAACAGGTTGACCATTTCTCCAACTCTGAATTCCTCTCTGCAATCGTCCATGAACTAAAAACGCCACTTAACGCAATACTTGGTTTTGCTGATGTTTTGAGTGATGAAATTTCTAAACCTTTGTCGCAAAAAGATGCTTTAAGCTGCGTTGCTGAAATCAAACAGGCCGCTTCCGACATGAATGAATTGATCCATGACATCTTGGATGTGGCGCAGAATTCTTCGGGGAATTTTTCGGTGGATTTGTCACGCGCAATTGATTTGCGTGATA
>CANEVP010000012.1 GCA_947442475.1 Rickettsiales bacterium | reverse complement strand
TCTTGCCAAAGCTTTTCACAATTGGATTTTTTCCACGAATAATCTCTTTGATAAACGGGAATTATAAACTTATCTCTGTTATACGCTAAATACCTTAGTATAAAAAATTTTCTTACTTCCATAACTAATGTGCTAAAAATTTTTCAATTTCCAAAGCCGCCATGCAGCCAGTTCCGGCGGCGGTGATGGCTTGGCGGTAGATTTTATCTTGAATATCGCCTGCGGCAAAAACGCCGGGAATGTTTGTCGCTGTAGAATTTGGTTTGGTTGTAATATAGCCTTCAGCGTCAATTTCTAAGCCGGTTTTTTTGAATAAATCAGAATTTGGTTTGTGGCCAATGGCGATGAAAATGCCGTCGATTGGCATTTCGCGAAATGAGCCGTCTTTGGTGTTTTTAAGGCGTGCGCCAGTAACTGATTTTGGATTTTCAGAACCCAAAACCTCGTCCAAAGCGTGATTCCAAATCACCTCAATTTTTTCGCTTCTAAACAACCGATCTTGCAGAATTTTTTCGGCTTTAAATTTTTCGCCCCTGTGAACTATAAAAACTTTTTTAGCGTGATTGGTTAAATAAAGCGCTTCTTCAACCGCGCTGTTACCGCCGCCAACGACTATTACTTCTTTATTTTTAAAGAAAAATCCGTCGCAAGTTGCACAACCCGAAACGCCAAAACCTTGGAATTTTTTTTCCGATTCTAAACCCAGCCATTTTGCTTGCGCGCCAGTTGCAATAATTACTGCATCGGCTTCAAAAACATCTTCAGATTCGCCAATTAGACGAAATGGGCGCGCCGAAAAATCAACTTCTTTGATGTGATCGTGAATAATTTTAGTGCCAACGTGAATAGCTTGTTTTTCCATTTGCTCCATCAACCACGGGCCTTGAATTGCCTCGGCAAATCCGGGATAATTTTCCACATCAGTTGTGATTGTAAGCTGACCGCCAGGCTGAATGCCATTAATCATGATTGGCTCTAAGTTAGCGCGCGCTGCGTAAATTGCGGCGCTAAATCCTGCAGGACCAGAGCCGATGATTGCTACTTTTGTTTTGTGAGTTGTTGGCATTTTTTATTTTTAAAAATTTTGATTTTTCTAACTACTAACTCTTAGTCATGCTTCGACAGGCTAAGCATGACAACCGCGTTTTGTTTAATTCATGAACATTCCACCATTGACATGCAAAGTGTGACCGGTGATGTATCCAGCGTCTTCACTGGCCAAAAAGGCTACGGCTTTGGCGATGTCGGAAGAATCTCCCATTTTGCCAGCCGGAATTTTTGCTAAAATCGCTTCTCTTTGTTGATCGTTTAGAATGTCGGTCATTGGACTTTGAATGAATCCCGGAGCAACACAATTCAACGTAATTCCCCGAGTTGCAACTTCTTGCGCCAAAGATTTTGTCATGCCGATCATTCCGGCTTTTGAAGCAACGTAATTACATTGCCCCGGATTTCCGGTAACCCCCACCACTGACGCAATATTGATGATGCGACCATATTTGCGGCGCATCATTTTTTTGATGGCGTTGCGATTTAGGATAAAAGTTGATTTGAGATTCACATCTAAAACGTGATTAAAATCATCGTCTTTCATGCGCAAAATCAGGTTGTCTTTGGTGATACCAGCGTTGCAAACCAAAATATCAATTTGACCAACAAGCTCTTCGGCCTTGTCAAACAAAGCATCCACCGCAACTGCGTCAGATAAATTGCAGGCGATGTATTTTACGTCCCCACCAATTTCGGCAGCTAATTCCTGCAATCTTTCTTCTTTAGTTGAAGATAAAACTAACTTCGCACCTTGCTTAGCTAAAGCCTTGGCAATTGACGATCCGATGCCTCCTGTTGCGCCAGTTACTAAAACATTTTTTCCGGTAAGTCTGAACATATTTTCTTACTTTTTGGTTAATATTATTTGCCGATAATATCGATTAAATGGTTCATTTTTTCGATATCTTTTTTCTCGTATCCCAAATCTTCAACCGCCTCTTCTTCAGGTTTAATCACGATTCTTTTTGTATCAGATCCGCCAACCACTTCATCAATTTTTTCATCCAAATCACCTTTTGGTTTTGGAATTACTTGATCAAAATTTTTCACCACCGCATCAAAAAATAATTTCACTGCCGGATTCAAAACATCCGCCGAGCCTTTTAAAATATCGTGGCATTTCGCTTCTTTTAAAATTGCCGGAAATTGCGGCGCTGATTCATCAACAGTTTTTCCCGACAAAAATCCTAAAGCATTGGTTGCCACAGCATACATAAAACCAAAAACAATTAGGGTTTTAATCAGCCCATAAAATATGCCTAAAGAGCGATCAAAAGCTTTGGGGATTCTTTCTTTTAATTCACTTGAAAAGCCTGATGTCGAAAAGGTGTAAGAAAGAAAAATAATCAAAAAAATCACACAACGCGCTGAGATGTCGGCGACTAATTTATTGCGCGAATAAACGTTAAAGAAATCTGAAACGTAAGGCGTTAAAAGATAAGATCCGATAAAAGCTAAAAGCCATCCAACTAGTGCAAAAATTTCTTTTACAAAGCCACGAAAAAAAGCCGTTGCAACAAAAATTAAAGCAAAAGCGATGAAAGCTAAATCCAATACGTTAAAGCTTGCAGACATGTTTATTTAAATTTTATTAGCCTAAAAAAAGGCAGATTTTTTACTAATTCTTTGGGCGATTTTGGTGCACCACTTTCATTCAAAAAAATTTCATTAAAAGCTTTCTTCACCTGCATTTTACGCTTTTCGAATTTCATCACTTTTTCGATTTGAGAATCAATAAAGTTCTGCGTCTCTGTAAAATCTTGAGACTGATCTTTTACAAAAACTGCAAAACTGCGCAAAATAATTTTAGAAAGCGTTAGTCTTTTTGTGTAGAAATTAAAGTCTGTTGATTGGTCGTTAATTTCCCTCCAAATAAAATCAGAAACTTTGTAACAAGCTTTCACGCCTTGAATTGCAGGCCTTGCGCCAATTTCTAGCGAGGTAAAATTTTTCGGGTTTAAATAAAAATTTCCCAATCTCTGCAAAGCTAACTGATTATTTTTTTCAACTTCAACTCGCACGTAAAGCGCTAAACGAATTTTATCGCGAATTTTTTTTGCCGCAAAATTTTCAATTTGGGCAATTTTTTCTGCCGCTTTTTTATTTTGTAATTCAACAAAAAATTCTGCCAAATCCAGACAGCCATTTTCGAAAATTAATTCAGCAAATTTTTCATCAATTCCACAATTAGAAATAGCCTTTAGAAGCGCGCGCTGATTCCATCCGTCAAAAGCAGCAATGGTCAAAAATTCAGTCAGAATTTTCTCTTTAGTTTCGAGTGAATCTAGAAGCACAAAAAAAGGATTTTTTATTAGGAATTGAAACTTAACAATTGTTAGCTCCAAGGTTTTTTAGATCCTAATTCCTAATTCAAAATTGAAAAATGACTACCAGCTCAAAACTTCTTCCGGTTCACAAAAGATTCGACGTTGCATTTTCTCACGGTGAGGGAGTTTACCTTTTTTCTGAAGGCAAAAAATATTTAGATTTTGGCGCTGGAATCGCGGTAAACGCGCTTGGACATTGTCACCCGAAAATGGTTGAAGCCATTACCAATCAAGCCAAAAAGCTGTGGCACGTTTCAAATATTTACAATATTTCTGAACTAAATAATTACGCCGAAAAATTGGTGAATGCGACTTTTGCTGATTACGTTTTTTTCTGTAACTCGGGCGCTGAAAGCATTGAATGCGCAATTAAAATGATTCGTCGTCATTTTTACGTCAAAGGCCAAGCTCACAAAAATCGCATTATTACTTTTGCGGGTGCATTTCACGGCAGAACTATTGCGACAATTTCAGCAGCCGCCAAACCAAAATATCTTGAGGGTTTTGAGCCTGCCCTTCCAGGTTTTGACAATGTGCCTTTCGGCGATATTGAAGCAGTTAGAAATGCAGTTACCGAAAATACTGCAGGCATTTTAATTGAACCCATTCAAGGCGAAGAAGGCATCAGAGTTTCTGAAAAAAAGTTTATTCAAGAACTGCGCAAACTCGCTGACGAAAAAGATTTATTACTAGCCTTCGACGAAGTGCAATGCGGCATAGGAAGAGTTGGTAAACTTTTTGCTCACGAATATTACGAAGTAAAACCCGACATTGTTTCCAGCGCCAAAGCAATTGCTGGCGGTTTTCCTTTGGGCGCTTGCCTTGCCACCGCCGATGCGGCAAACGGCATGACTCTTGGTGTTCACGGCACAACTTACGGCGGAAATCCTTTAGCAATGGCGGTGGCCAATTCGGTTTTGGACGTGATGCTGGAAAAAGATTTTTTAAATAATGTTCAAAAAGTTGCGGCAGAATTGAAGCTAGAATTGCAGAATTTGCAGAAAGAATTTCCTGATTTAATCGACGAAATTCGAGGTGTTGGCTTGATGTTGGGCGTGAAGATTAATCAGAAAATTGAAAATACTGCAGTGGTAAAAAAGCTGCTTGAAAACAGCTTGCTGACAGTTCCAGCGGGAGAAAATGTGATTAGGATTTTACCACCTTTGATTATTACCTCTGAGCATGTTGCAGAAGCCAAAGCAAAGATTCGCAAGGCTTTGCAGAGTTTTTAAAAAACTTCTAACAACAAAAAACCCTCTCAAGTCATGCTGAAACTTTCGGAGCATGACTTGAGAGGGTATGATTTTTTAATTACCCACCTCTCAGATTCTTCCAAAAAAACTAATCCTTCGGGATCATCTTCTTAATTTCCTCTCTCACCACTTTTTCCACCAATTCTGGCAAGTTATCATTAAACCATTTTTCAATTTTCGGCTCCATCAAATGCACCGCTAATTCAGCAAGAGCTGGGCTTTGAGAAAAGCTCGAAATTCCCGAGACAACATTTTTGGCGTCGAGAAGTTTTTTTACCGAATCGCTAACTTGGCGAACGGTTGAATCAAAAGCCTTAGCTTCAGCAACTTGCGTTTGCGAAGTTTGTTGACTCATCATTGAGACATTATTTTGCACTGGCATTTTGCTTTGATTAACTGGTTGCGTCACTCTTTGTTCTGAAGCGCCCGCTTTAAATCCCATAATATCTTTTTCAAATTCAAGATCAATTTCATGCTTTTCTACAACTGGTTCTGCAGTATTTGAAAAGGTCGGTAATTCTTGTTTAGTCATAGGCTGCGTCATTTGAGAGGTTGTTGCTGAACTGCCTAAGAAAGTTGGCAATTCTTGTTTTTCGTCTTCTTCATCATGCTCTAAATCGTCAAAATTTAAATCATCATCTAAAGTCGGCAATTTAGTTTTAGCTTGTGGCTGAGGTTCTTCTTCGTGATCTTCTTCGTCTAACTCTTCTTCTAAATCAAAATCGCCATCTTCAGAACTTTCTTCTAGATGATGATCTTCTTCATCTAAATACTTCTCTTCTTCAACCGCTTTTGACGCATGCGCCTCATGCTCTTCTTCCTCTAATAAATCCTCTAAATCCAAATCATCATCTTCAGATTTTTTTGCTGCAGCGACGGACTCTTCATGCTCTTCTTCATCTTCTAAATGCTCTAGCTCTAAATCATCGACTTTAGGTTGCAGCACCTCAGGTGTTTCTTTATGCTTATCTTCGTCTAAATGTTCTAGATCGAGATCGTCTTCTAAATTCTCTAAATCTAACTCATCTTTTTTAACTTCTTCATGCGCCTCTTCTTCTAAATTCTCTAGGTCAAGATCGTCTTCTAAATTCTCTAAATCTAACTCATCTTTTTTAACTTCTTCATGCGCCTCTTCTTCTAAATTCTCTAGGTCAAGATCGTCTTCTAAATGCTCTAAATCTAACTCATCTTTTTTAACTTCTTCATGCACCTCTTCTTCCAAATCCTCTAAATCAAGCTCGTCACTCTTCACCACTTCCACAGTTTTTTCGTCTAATTTCACATCAACGTCTAAATTCAATTCGTCAATTTCCTCTTCTTCATTAAGCGCGTCTGATGGGTTGCCTAACCAGTCTAAATCTGGCTTCGCCTCTTCTGCATTTTCTTTACCTTCTTCATCCTCTTCATCTTCCATTTCAGCATCATCTTCAAATTCTTCAGCATCATCTTCTTCAAGATCGGGATCGCGAGTTTCTAATTTTGCTTGTGTTTGAGCAGCAACTGGAGCTGCCGGAGGATTTGCTGGAGCGGCAAAAGTTTTTTCCTCATTATCCAAATCTAAATCATCAAGGTTAAAATCATCAAAACTTCCCATTCCGCTCGACTTCTCTGGCTGCTTAACTGGTGCTGATTGCGCCGGAAGAGCTAGCCCTAAATTATCTTCAAATTTTGGAATTGGATTTGTTGCACCAACAGCTTCAACTTTTACTTCAGCTTGCTTTGCAGCCCCTGCTTGCGCGCCTGCAGAGATATATTGAAATTCTTCATTTGAACTAACAACGCTGCTGGTTTTCTCTTCTTTACGATCAAGTTTGAGCATTTTTTTCTTGATAGTTTCCAAAATGGAAAGAGTATTTTTTTCTGCCATTAAAACCTTTGAAAGATGTTGATTTTGTTGCTTCGAAGCGGGATTTCTACTGAAGAATTTTCTGAAATAATTGCGACGATTTTTTTATCATCACAATAAAATTACAATCAAATATAATGAAAAAAGATTTACTAAAAATTTTTGCGTGGATTTGCATCGGAATTTTAGGAGCCGCATCTTTTGGTGGCATCGCCTTAATTCGCGGCGAAAAAATTTCTTCACTTTGGTTCATCACCGCTTGCATCTGCATTCAGCTGGTGGCTTACCGTTTTTACTCAGCGTGGATTGCCGCAAAAATTTTACACCTCGATGGCGCCAAAGCAACTCCGGCAAAGCGCATTAATGACGGCAAAGATTTTGTACCAACCAATCGCTGGATCGTTTTCGGTCACCACTTCGCCGCAATCGCAGGCCCTGGCCCTCTGATTGGACCAACTCTCGCCGCACAATTTGGCTACCTTCCCGGCACCTTGTGGATCTTAATCGGATCAGTGTTTGCCGGCGCCGTGCAAGACATGATTATTTTATTTTCGTCAATGAGGCGCGACGGAAAATCGCTTGGACAAATCATTAAAGACGAAGTCGGAAAAACTGCTGGCTACGCGGCAATGATCGGTACTCTCGCTATTATTATTATTTTAATTGCAGTCTTAGGACTTGTCGTTGTCAAAGCCTTAGCCCACAGCCCGTGGGGTTCTTTCACGGTTTTAATGACCATTCCAATTGCAATGTTGGTTGGTCTTTACCTTTACTACATTCGCCCCGCGGGCGTTGTTGAAGCCAGTTTGGTTGGCGTAATTTTATTTTTGCTCGCAGTTTACGGCGGTAAAATAATTCACTACGACCCTAGCCTCTCGGCTTTTTTCGACCGCGACGGAAAATTTTTGGCAATTGCGATAATCATTTACGGCTTTGCTGCAGCAACGCTTCCAGTTTGGCTGCTTTTGGCTCCACGCGATTATCTTTCGTCATTTTTAAAACTCGGAACCATTGGTTTGCTGGCAATCGCGCTACTAATTTTTCACCCCGAAATTCAAATGCCCGCCCTCACCCAATTTATTGACGGCACTGGTCCGATCTTTAGCGGCAAGGTTTTTCCCTTTCTTTTTATTACCATTGCCTGCGGCGCAATTTCTGGATTTCACGCTTTGGTCGCATCAGGCACCACGCCAAAAATTATTTCTAACGAACGTGACGTGCGCCTAATTGGCTACGGCAGCATGCTGCTTGAGGGATGCGTGGCAATAATGGCAATGATTGCAGCTTGCGTTTTGGAACCCGGCATTTTCTTTGCCATCAACTCGCCCGCAGCAGCTTTGGGCCCGGATGCAGCACAAACGATTACCTCTTGGGGATTTCCCGTCACCACAGAAAAAATGTCAGAACTTGCCGCGCAAATGGGCGAAAACACACTATTTTCAAGAACCGGCGGTGCCCCGTCTTTGGCTGTTGGAATGGCCACAATTTTCTCTTCAGCTTTTGGAGCAAGTATGCTTTCAATGTGGTACCATTTCGCAATCATGTTTGAAGCGATTTTTATTTTGACCACGCTTGATGCCGGCACGCGAGTAGCTCGTTTCATGCTTGAAGACTTGCTAGGATTTCGCGACCGCAAACTTCACGAGTCAAATTTAGCTTCACTTTTTTCCAGCTTTTTAATCGTTGGCGCTTGGGGTTATTTTCTCTACATGGGCGTGCTTGATCCAAGTGGCGGCATCAATATTTTGTGGCCACTTTTTGGAATGTCGAACCAAATGTTGGCTGGCATCGCGCTGGTTTTGGCAACTGTGATTATTTTAAAAAGTGAGCAGCGAAAATTCTTTTTTATTACTGCCATTCCTTTGGTTTTTTTGCTCGCAAATGTCAGTTGGGCGGTGCTTGAAAAAGTGTTTTCTAGTGACGCTAAAATTGGTTTTTTTGCCCTTGCCCACGCTTGGCAATTAAAACTTGAAGGCGGTTTGATTTTGGGAGAAGAAAATATTGCAATCGCCAAAAAAGTGATTTTTAACCAAAAATTAGTTGGCGTAATTGCGCTGAGTTTTTTGGCGATTTTGTGGATTGTGGTAGTCGAAGGAATTCGCAGCTTTTTTAAATTTAAAGTAAATTCTCACTCGCAGGTGAGAATTCAAAAAAACCACTATTAAGCCAATTATAGCAAGACTTAAAGTGGCATTCAAATTTCAACCAAATTTCCTCAAAAATGCGCCAGTTTTTCTCTCTGATTTTTAGCCACTTAAATGGTGATTTTGCTTACGAAAATTACTTGAAACATCTGAAGAAAAACCATCCGCAAAAACAGGCTTTGGACAAAAAATCTTTTCTCAAAGACAAAGCCAGAAACAAAAAAATTAATCGCTGCTGTTAAAAATTAGAAAGCAAAAACTGCGCCAACTTTGAATACCCCAATATTTGATCTGAGGCGATTAGTGCCGTTGCCAGCATTAGAAATTTTCGATTCTATTATTTGTTTGTTATATTCCAGATTCAGCCCAACGTCTTTGTTAGCTTTGTATGTAACGCCAAGTCCGTACAAGTATCCGAAAGTTGAATTGCTTTTAAGACCATTTGTTCCAGAAGCTGGAGCTTCAGAATTATATTGAAAACCAACATTAGCAGTACCTGCCGTGACATAGGCAGCTAAATTATCTTCTAAATCATATCCTAAATTAAGCTTAGCGCCGTAGCGATATTGCAGCTCCATTGAGCTTGGTTGCTCGGCTACTTTAGCCTCATTAGTATTATCTCTTGCGACAGTTCCCAATTTATCAAAAAATAGTTCCGGAGCCAAAAAAGTTTTTCCAAAGTTAAATGCATGCTTGTAGCTCGCGCCAAAACCAATTGCCGAATCATCAAATTTGCCACGACTGCTATCTGTAAGGTCAGCCACTCGATATTTGTGACTTGCCGAAACGTAAAGAATATTGATGCCAAAATAATTGCCCTCTGTTTTAGCAAAAGCTGTAGAAGAATACAAAGTTGCGGCAGCAAGAATGATTGCGAGTGATTTTTTCATAAATTTTGTGGATAAGTTGAAAGATTGCTTGAAATTATTTTTCTCGAAAGAAATCGCAAGATCCCTTTTTCTTTCGACAACAAAATGAAAAAGCTTTGCCAAGTTACTGTCGAATCATTTGACATTGATTCACTGCTTTTAATAATGCCACCATCCCAACATTATCAATATTTCAGACTAACTAATGTCAAACAACTGGACCGTAAACTCTTGGCGTAATTTTCCCATCAAGCAACAGCCCAACTACGAAAATCAAGGCTTACTGAAAGCAACCGAAGAGCAGCTTAAAAATTTTCCGCCACTAGTTTCATTCGATGAAATCGAAAAATTAAAAGCTGAATTAGCTTTAGTTTCGCAAGGCAAAGCCTTCTTACTACAAGGCGGCGACTGCGCTGAAAGCTTTGCAGAATTTTCTCACGACAATCTAAAAAACTTTTTCCGCACCGTCATGCAAATGACAATTGCTTTGATGCACGGCTTAAATAAGCCAATCGTTAAAGTTGGAAGAATCGCTGGACAATACGCCAAGCCTCGCTCAGACAATGAAGAAACAATTGATGGCGTTACAATGCCAAGCTACCGCGGTGACATCATCAACTCGATTGAATTTGAAAAAAGCGCTCGCGTTGCCGATCCGCAAAAATTAGTCGAATCTTATTTTTACTCAGCAGCATCTCTAAATTACCTGCGCTCACTTGCTCTTGGCGGATACGGCAATTTAGAAAAAGTAAATAAATGGAACGAAGAATTTGCTCACAGCTTAAACTCCAAAAAACACACCGAAGAAGTAATTAATGAGGTAAACAAAGTTTTGAAATTCATGCGCTCTTGCGGACTTGATGCAAAATCATTGCCGCAACTTACAACCGCAAGCTTCTTCACTTCGCACGAAGCTTTGCTTTTAAATTACGAAGAGGCTTTCACCAGCCAAAATAAAGACAGCAAAAAATTCTACGATTTAAGCGCCCACATGTTGTGGATTGGCGACCGCACCCGTAGCCCAGATGAAGCTCACGTTGAATTCATGCGCGGCATTAGCAATCCAATTGCTTTCAAGGTTGGGCCGTCAATTTCAAAAGGTGATTTGTTGAAACTTTTGGATATTTTAAACCCTGAAAACGAAGCAGGCAGAATCACTCTAATTGCAAGAATGGGTGCTGGTAAAGTTGCACAAATGTTGCCACCTTTAGTTGAAGCGGTAAGAGATGCGGGACGCGCTGTGGTTTGGTCTTGCGACCCAATGCACGGCAATACCATCAAATCTTCAAACGGCTACAAAACCCGCAAATTCGACGACATTTTAACTGAAATCAAAACCTTTTTCCAAGTTCACAAAGCAGCTGGCACTTACGCCGGCGGCGTGCATTTTGAAATGACAGGACAAGACGTGACCGAATGTTTGGGTGGCAATCAGCAAATTACCGAACTCAATTTGAAAGATCGTTATCACACTCATTGCGATCCAAGATTAAACTCTTCACAAAGCGTTGAGCTGGCGTTTATGATTGCGCAAGATTTGGCTTCGGCGATTTAAAAGACTTTTTACAATTTATGAAAATTGAAACGATCCGAATAGAAAATTTTAAAACCTTTAAAAAAGCAGAAATTAAGAACCTTCCTCAGATGGTTGTTATTCTTGGACCAAACGGCTCTGGGAAATCAACTTTTTTTGATGTTTTTGGTTTTCTCAACGATTCTCTCCAAAATAACGTAACAACGGCAATCGAGAATAGAGGCGGGTTTGAAGAAGTAATTTCTCGCGGATGTGATGTAAAAAAAGATTTAATTAAATTTGAAATTCAGTTCCGAAATTCAGCATTAAATAAAGATAAAACGCCGCTTATTACTTATTTGATAGAAATTGGATTTAATCAAACCATTGGAAAATCTTACGTTGCCCGAGAAATTTTAAAATATCGTCGCGGACAAAAATCAGGAAAACCGTGGCACTTTTTAGATTTTTCAAATGGAGAAGGCGAAGCAATAACCAATGAAGATCAATACAAAACTGGCACTGAAAAAGAAAAGAGAGAAAGACAAAAAGTTAGCAGCCCTGATATCCTTGCAATTAAAGGTCTTGGTCAGTTTGAAAAATTTAAAGCAATCAGCTCTTTTAGAACTTTATTAGAAAGTTGGTATGTTTCTGATTTTAAAATCGAATTCGCTCGAAAACTTTCTGACGCTGGAGTCTCTGCACACCTATCTCGAACTGGTGATAATTTGGCACAAGTAACCAAAAATATGTTTGATCACCATAAAGAATCTTTTGATGAATTGCTTGAAAAATTACCAAAAAGAATTCCTGGAATTAATGAAGTAAAAGCCATCAAAACAGAGGATGGGAGAATTCTATTACGCTTCAAAGACCAAAATTTTAAAGATCCGTTTGTGGCTAGATACGTTTCAGATGGGACCATAAAAATGTTTGCCTACATGGTTTTGTTGCGCGATCCCGAACCTCACCCGCTTCTTTGCATTGAAGAGCCGGAAAACTTTTTACATCCCGATTTACTAGAAAACTTGTGCGAAGAAATTCGCGAATATTCGCAACGTGGTGGACAGGTTTTTGTTTCAACTCACTCGCCAGATTTTGTTGACGGATTAAGTGTCGAAGAAGTTTTCTTTTTAACTAAGCAAGATGGCTTTTCCCAAATTCAAGCAGCAAAAGATCAGCCTTTGGTTAAAGAATTATCCAAAGAAAATAAATTAGGATGGATGTGGCGAAACGGCTACATCGAAGGTGCAAACCTGAAAGACGCCATCAAATGACCTTATACATTTATACAGAAGAACAGTCTGCTGAAAAATGCTTTGAGTCTTTCCTGCCAAAAGTGGTTTTGGATTCAGAAAGGTTTAAGATCTTTTCTCATGGCGGCAGAGAAAATCTATTACAAGCTTTAAAGAAAACTTTACCTTCAGTTAGCAAAGTAGATGGAGCCAAAATATTAGTAACGATTGATCAAGATAACTACAGCTGCAAAGAGCTTAAGCAAAAGCTAGAAGAAATTATTAAAGAAAATTGTCACTGCCCTTACAAAATTCGTATTGTTTGCAAAGAGCTTGAATCTTGGTTTCTGGGAGATCTTGAAGCCATTTCAAAGGCTTACCCAAGATTAAAATCAGGAAAATATCGCAACAAACCTGAAATAAAGAACGTTGACGAAATCAATAAACCCAGCGAAAAGTTGATTAAAATGATTAAAGAAATTGATGGCAGAAAATTTTTATCCAAAGGCGAATTGTCAGAAAAAATTTCGCCCCATCTCAATATCGACATTAATTCCTCAGTAAGCTTTCAGCAAACCATCCAGGCCATTAAAAGCCTAACCGCCTCATCCCAATATTAAAAAAAATGCAAAATAAAACACACGGAACAATCGCAATTGTCGGAGCTCCCAATGCAGGAAAATCAACACTTACCAACGCGCTTTTAGGGCAAAAACTTTCAATTGTTTCACCGAAAGTTCAAACCACTCGCAACTCAATTAAGGCAATTTTAATCGAAGCGCAAACTCAATTAATCATTATTGACACGCCGGGAATTTTTATTCCGCGTGACGATAAAATTTTAGAGCGCGTCATTGTTAAATCTGCTTGGCAGGGACTTCGCGACTCTGACCACATTTGCTTCGTAATTGACGCAACGGTTGGGCTAAATCGCGAAAATTTGCGCATCATTGAAGACTTAAAAAAAGAAAATCTGCAAATCACAATGCTGATTAACAAAACCGATTTAGCAAAAAAAATCACCATTCTTGAAATTATGGCAGGCCTCGTTGAGCTGGGCTTTCAAGACATCTTCCCGATTTCTGCCGAAACCAAAGACAATGTTGAAAAAGTTAAAAAATTTCTCTGCGAAAAATGTTTAAATCAGGGCTGGATTTACGACGAAGATCAAATCACTGACGCACCAATGCGTTTCATTGCTTCAGAAATTACGCGCGAAAAATTATTCTTAAAATTGAACCAAGAATTGCCTTACGCTTTGGCGGTTAAAACCGATTCTTACGAAGTTTTGCAAAATGGCGAAATCAAAATTCACCAAACAATTTTGGTCACTAAAGAAAGTCAAAAAAGCATTATTGTCGGCAAAAATGGTTCGATGATTAAAGAGATCGGACAAGAAGCGCGGGTTGGCATTGCAGAAATTGCCGGCACCAAAATTCACCTTTTCCTTTTTGCCAAAGTGCAAAAAAACTGGATGAATGACAGCGAAAATTATGAAAAACTTGATACTGAAAAATTACCGGCAAAAAAATAATGACCTCAACAATTGACCCACAAGAAGTAGAAAAATTTTCCAGAATCGCTGACGAGTGGTGGAGCGAAACTGGCAAATTCAAGCCTTTGCACAAGTTTAATCCGATTCGTATTAATTTTATTCGCAGCGAAATTGAAAAATATTTTGCGATTAATTCTGAGCTAAAAATTTTAGATGTTGGCTGTGGTGGCGGATTAATTGCTGAACCTTTTGCAAAAATGGGTGCGGCAGTTACTGCGGTGGACGCTTCAGAAAAAAATATTGCGGTGGCAAAAATTCACGCGCAAAAATCTGGTTTAAAAATTGATTACCGCGTGGCGGCTGCAGAAGAATTGACCGAACAATTTGATGTGGTCTTCGCCCTTGAAATCATTGAGCATGTTGCGGATGTCGAAAATTTTATTGCGAGCCTCGCGAAGTTAGTAAAGCCAAACGGCTTGCTTTTTGTCGCAACAATGAATCGCACTTTAAAATCTTTGGCCCTCGCCAAAATCGCCGCGGAATATATTTTGCGCTGGCTGCCTCGCGGCACTCACGATTGGAAAAAGTTTGTAAAACCATCTGAGCTAAATGGACTCACCTGCCGCTACAATCTTGAGTTAAAAAATCTCGTAGGATTTAACTACAATTTGCTAAATGACGAATGGAAGAAAACTAAGAATTTAGATGTGAATTACGCGGCGGTGTTTTGTAAGAAGTGAATTAGAACTGATAAAGATAACTCGCCACCGCCCCAATCATAGAGCCTTTATATCCATCTTCATTCATGTTAGATCTAGTAAAATCTAGCGTCATGTTATTGGTAAATTTGTAACCAACTGAAAGTTGGATTTGGTCAGATTTTTTAATACCTTCGATGGCCCTGTGGCTTTTAATATGGCGCGTTAGGTAAGAAACGCTGCCACTCCAGCTGCTATATTTTGCGATGACGGCAGCAGTGGTGTAAGTGGCGTTGCGGCCTTGTTCACCGGTAAAGCTGTCGATTTTTACAAACTCTACAAATGGGATAATTGAAGTGTCGCCCATTTTGTGCAAATATTCTGAACCAAATACGTAACCTTTTTCACGCTGTCTGCCCACCAAACGATTAACGCTCAAGCTTCTGAAGCCAACGTTGTAAGTTAAATCTTCAATACCAAAAAAATCTTTACCATCCAATGAAACTGAGTAAGAAGCCAGTGAGTTAGTGCTGCCCGCAGTGCCCTCTTCTTTGCTGGCAGTTGCACGTTTGTTTAAAGCACTGCTGCTCAGGCCCGTGGTGTCGTTAAAAAATGAGTTAACGGTGATTTTGCTATTTTCTAAAAGTGCCGTCAAAGCAACACCGATTTTTTCTCTCAGATTGTAATCTTCAGTAAATTGCGCGGTAAATACACCAATTCTTTTTGCCTTGTTGTGCGCTGTACCGAAAGTTGGATCGAACTTACCAGCAACGAATTTCATGTCTTCATTTTGAAACTGTAATTTCAACTCTTCGACCAGCAAGCCATTGTTAACATTAACGCCGCGATCTTGCGACAAGAAGGTTCTATATCTTTCCGGATTCGTCGAATTTCTGGTGGTCAAAACATCATTTGGCTGAAGTCTCCAATCAGTTCTAACTGACCAGTTTTTATCAATATTTAGACCAAAATTAGACTCGACGTAAGCAAAGGCATTATTTGGTGAAACGCCGGTTTTTTGTGACGATAAAACGCGATCGACTTGCAATTGAAACAAGACACTTCCTTTAATATTTGGATATTGCGTAGCTTCTTGAGCGTGCAGCACTGTAGAGAAAAGCAAAAAAGATGCAGCAAATTTTGGTAAGAATTTTTTCATAATTTGGTTTGGATAGAGCTATTTGGGAAGAGTGACGGTTACTGAAGTGCCAACATCAAGCTCACTTTCAATTAAAAATTCACCGCCGTGCAATTCAATAAAATGTTTCGTGAGATAAATACCAATTCCAGTACCTGCAACAGCTAATGTATTTCCGGCGCGGAAAAACTTTTGCCCGATGCTAGATAAATCTTCTTTAGGAATTCCGATACCTTGGTCAATCACCCGAAGCGCCACCTTGTTGGCATTGGATTTAGCCAGAATTTTTACGGTAGTTTGGTTACGCGAATATTTAATCGCGTTAGAAATAATGTTGGTAATTGAGTGATCTAAAAGCTTGGAATCGCCATTAAAATCAACCGGCAATTCGTCAATTCTGGTGATGATTTTGATTTGTTTGTTGGTCGCTAAATTCGAGTTTTTTTCGATTATTTCTAAAATGAATTCTTTGAGATCAAAAACCTGTTTTTCGAGTTTAATTTTGCCTTCACCACTCTCCATTTTAGCCAAATTCAGCGTGCTGTGAATCAAGCCATTCATTCTTTGAATACCGCTTTTAATGCGATCCAAAGCCTTGTCCAAAGACTCATCAACGATGTTGTGACTTTTGATTTTGCGCACCATTAATTCTCTGGTGCTGTCAATTATTTGCAGCGGCGTTTTGAATTCATGCGACACCAAAGCCACAAACTCATTTTGCATTTGGCGCATGTCTTGTTCATGTTTTAGCGCTTCTTTTAACTGCGTCGTTTTTTCGATAAGAGCGTGGTTGGCAATTATTACGCGCTCAATTGATTTAGAGCGATCAAGGGCAATAGAAAACTGGTCAGCAATCATTTCGATCAATTCAATTTCATCCGACAACCAGTTTCTTTTACTGGATTGGTGAATGTAAATACCGCCATTTATTTTTTCGTTGAAAGTTGTGGTAACCGCAATTTGTGAGACGATCGAAAAATTTTGGCAAATCTCGCGAATCGCCGCAAAATTTTGATCAACCAAAACATCTTCAACCACCATCAATGAACTTTTCTTGTCGGAAGTGCCAAATTTTTTAAAAAACTGATTCTGAAAATTAATGTAGTCCGACATGGTTCTAAGTGCTTTGGGGTCGGTTCTATCGGCAAGAATTTTGGCAGTGTAGTTGTTGCAATATTCGGCAACGAAACTGTTTTTGCCTTCGTCATAATCATGCAGCACGCATCTATCGACTTTAAGATGCTCGCATAAAATTTGCGAAATTTCTTCGGCGATTTCTTGAATTGGCAAATCGGAAATAATCAAAGATCCAATTTGGCGCAGCAGTTTTTCACTGCGCAGCGTTCTTTCTAAGTTTTTTAACAAATTGTGGTTGGCCATTTTGGCCTCTTTCTTGAACTCGTCGGTTTCGTCTTCCTGCGTATCGATTTTTTCAAATGTTAATGTGGCGTGGTGATTTTCTTCGCCCTCAACGATTGAAATGGGATTGAAGTCAATTTTGAGGCGGACTTTGCTGTAATCTGATTGGTAATCAGAAGTTGAGATAATCACCGAACAAGTGTGAAAATCTTTCACCGCTTTGATTAATCTAACATATTCTAATTGGTCTTCTGAAGAATAATCTAAATCAAGATCGGCGAACAAAAAATCGTAATTTTTACCGATCAAATTATATGGTGTGATATTAAAAATTTCGAAGAATTTTTGATTAGCAAAAACGATCGAAAAATAGTTAGGGTTGTGCTTCTTGGTTTCGCAAAGAATTGCCGCGTCGGCGTTGGCTTCAACTAACTGTTTAAGATTGGCGATTGGATCAATAATTTCGTCACTTTCTTCAGTAAAATTATCTGGGGCTAAAGCTTGTTTTGACATTGATTTACTTAGTTTAAAATTGCGTTAAGTCGAATTTTGGGCTGAGCAAATAGAAATCAATATTTTTGTAAAATACGTCCCAAAATTTGGCGATTTCACTAACCCTCTTCTCTTCCTCCGCCTCCATTAGAACCAAGTAATGTTGCAGATTTATTAGCATGATTATTCAACCTTGGATGTTTCATCGCGCTAATACTTCTTTCATTATCAGGAGGAGTAGGTCGTAACTTCATAGTTGATCTTGGAGTCCCCACTTCATCAGACTTTTCTATCTTGCCATCTTCCAACTTAAATCCCGTTGGTAACTTAGTGGTGCCATCAAATTTACAAGAATCGAAATTGATTGTTTTAAAAATCTCCGGATCAATTCCGCTAAAATCAACCGAGTCAAATTTGCAATGTCTAAAACGCCCTCGCAGCAAATTCGCATCATTAAAAATACCATGTCCTTCTGCTGTTTTGGGATAGTCTTGAAACGTTAATTTTGTAAACTCTATGTCATAATACCTTTGATCCTTAGCTCCACCATCTAGAAAATTATAAATAGATAAGACGCTTGGAGTGATGGGAGCAACAATATGAGTCACTCCACCAATATCTTTACGACCATAAATAACATGATTAAAACTACGCTCAGAGATATGTTGCTTACTGCGCTCGTCTCTCAATTCTGTAGGATTTAGATTGAGAACTCTTAATTCTTCAGTAAGCGCAAGATGCGGCAGCTCCATATTAACTTTGGCAGGCCCTTTTTTAGTAGCTTCAAGCTCTTTTGGTTGCGTAGCTGTTAGTTCTTCAATCGGTTGCTGCAAAGCTAGATTTTCTACAATCTGAGCTTGTAGATTTTCCTGCTTTTCGAGAGCTGCATTTTCGATTTCAGGGAGTTCGCTTTGCAGAGAACTTACAAGATTCAAATCAGGTTCTGGCTCCCGCAACTTTAATTCTCTTCTAATATTAACTTCCAAACCTTCTATTTCATACCGATGCCGCTGTTGTATAGATTCTAAACGATTTTGTAACCCGTCGAGTTCCAACTGCATCCCTTTTTTTACCAAATCGTAAGCTGCTTTATTTTCTTCAATCTGCCTCGCAAGCTGAGACTTTTCAGATTTAACTTGCTCGAGCTCAGACCTCATATTATTCAACTCTATAACAGCAGCTTTTTTCCTCTCCTCAAATTCATCTACATTTAATCTCAAATCTTTTGTATTGTTCCCAAGCTGATCCTCTGCAAAATTAGCTTCTTCTAACTTACCCTTGAAACCTTCTAATTCAAGATCCGAGCTTGTCTTTTGCTCATCTAGCGCATTTCTTAATGATTGGTTTTGAATTGCCAAAGAGGATTGTTGAGATTGATTAATAACATCAGGTGATTCTTTTTCTTCCAACTTAGATTTGGCCTCATTTGCCATTAGTTGTAAATTACTCTTGGCCCCCTCTAACTCTGTTATTATTTGCTTTTGAAAAAAAAGCTCTCCTGTCAGACTCGAAATTTCATTCTCTTTATCACTTATACTTTTTCTAAGAACAGTCTCTGACTTAATTAGATTTTCTTTCGCTAGAATATCTTTTTTCAACGCCTCATTTTCAATCAACATATCTGAAATATGCTGCTGCGTTTCTAGATCTTTTACCAATTGCTCTTCTGTCAAACTTTGAATTTTACTTTCAAGATTTCGTTTAAAAAGTTCGTCCAACTGTAGCTTTTCCGATTCTCGCTCCTTTTCTCGCTTTTGCCGCGCAGTCTCTTGCTCTGCACTTACTCTCACGAAAGATTCCTTAAGAGATACACTCAACTCCCGCAACTTTGTTAAGTATAATTCAGAGGTTGCTTGCTCTACTTTGTCATTTTTTAGCTCTAGTTGCTTTTTTTCTATTTCCTCAAGAATAGCCGCAGTTAAAGCCGTTCTTTTTTCAATATCTTCTTCAGCCAAAGCGCGTCGCTTGATCTCATCCATTTCTTCTTCTATACGCTCAATACCTAGAGTAATTGAGGTTATTTTTCCGGATTTTTCAAATACCTGCTCTTCAAGACCTATTAACAGACTTCGCGATGAAGCAATTTGACTCTCCAACTCATTAATTTGTAATTTCGCATCTTCGTGGTTAGTTCTTAGTAAAGCCACCTCTTGGCGAGCATCCTCTAAAGCTAGATTTTTCTTAGAAAGATCACTCTCCAAAATCAATAGCTGCCTATCTAATTCATCACTTTTTTGCTGGACCCCAACTGCTGATTTGGCAACTGATTCACTGGCCAATTTTTTTGCATCACGATCTTTCTGCAATGCTATAATTTGCTTTTCCAGGCCATCTTTTTCTATCGCTAATTTTGTTTGCTCTTTCTCGGCGCTAAATAATTTATTCTGAAGATCTTTTTCGGCCAAGAGTTTTTCTGTCAATTCTTTATTTGATACGTCTAGAAGCCGATTATCGTCTTCTATTTTTGACTGAAGCTGAGTGATTTCACCTCTTAATATAAGAACCAAATTCTCATCACTTTGCTTTGTTTTTCCCTCAAATTCGAGAAACGAGGTTATTTCACTAATCTTTCCTTCCAAACCTGAGATCTGTTGCTGTGCCTGCTGTATTGTAAGGTTAAGACTTTGCCCTTCAGAGTTCAATTCACTAACCTTGGCTTGCTTTTCCTTCTTATCTTCAGACAATCGTTTTACATCATTTCTAGCCACTAAAAGGGATTCCCGAAGCGCAGCTTGTTGTGGCGTTAAATTATTCAAACGCTCTGTTAAAGAATTAAAATGCTCTGTTAAAGAATTAAAATTCTGTCTTGCTTCCAAAACCTTATTCGCCAAATCCCTATTTTTCCGCCCTAGGCTTTCTATTTCTTTTGAAAAAGAAGAAATTCTCTCGTCACATTGTACTTTCTGTTCATGTAAATTCCGCATTAGCTCACGACTGCTTCTGATAGAATTGGTTATAACTCGAATTTCCTCGGATTTTTTATTCGACGCAGCAATAACAACACCCAGCTCTAAATTCTCTTGATCACCTTGTTTCTCTAGATCCTTCAGCTGATTTTGCATCTGAGTCATAGTTGCTTCAGACTTAATAAGCGCCTGCTCTCTTGCCCTACTTTCATCAACAAGCGATTGAAGCTGATTCCTTGATTCTGCAAGTATTCTATTTCCACTTTTTACTACATTAGACACTATCCGAAGCTTTTCCACTTCTCTTTTAACAGCCTTTTCTTCAATAACCGCAGATCCCTTTTGCAACAGCAATTTTTCTTGAATCGCTCTCTGATCAGCTATTCTTTTATTAACCTTTTCTAGCTGCTCCCCAAGAGTAGCGATCATGCTTTTATAATCAACTTTAGGTACTTCCGATCCTACCTCATCATCTTTTAACTCCTGTTCTAATTGCACTCTTTCTTTCTCAAGTCTTAACCTTTGTTCTCTAGCCAACTCAGCTTCTTTTTCTATACCACTTAAATATTTCTTCAGATTATCTTCTTCTTTTTGCCTCTTCTCCAATTCCGCAGCGACCGAATTCATTTTTTTTAGCCTTTCTACATCTAGACGTTCTTTATTATCCCTTTCATGTTGTTCTTTTTTCCTCTTCTCCTTCGCTTCATTATCCAAACATGCTTGAGTTTTTTTGGAGTAAGGCAAACGTGAAAAATGATCGATAAATTCTTCATTTTTTTGAAGTATATCTATTAGAGGAAATGAAGACTGATCTCTAGAATCGCGAGTTAATATCGAGCTTGATTGATCAAGATTAATTTTATCAAACTCATATTCAAACTCATATTCGTAATTACCTGAAAACAGCAGCGCATAATCCAACCGCTTATGATTCAGCAATTTCTCTACCTCTTTAAAAGACTGTTCCGGCTTTTTGAAGTCTTGTTTCAATCTTTTTGCCTCTTCCAAAGCTAGTTCCAATCCTGCTTGCTCTATCTCTAAATGCTTTACATCTCGTAAAGACGAGTAATGTATAAATAGTTTCACATCTCGGAGAAACTTATGCCTTATATCGCCTTCCATGTTGACAATATGCGGTGAAAACTTACTCATTATAAGCTCTACATCACCACCTATAATCCGAACTCGCTCTTCGTTAGAGAGTTCTATCTCAGATAGAACTTCCGAACATTTCCTTCCGCTCTGATCATTTGAAAAATATTTGGCCATTTTTGAATCAAGATCTTCAACAAATTCCTCCAGATCTCTTATTTCAAAATTGCTCAGAGCTCTCTCTGCAAGAGATCTGGGATTCTCAATTTGCGAAGCCCAATCGCCCTGAATTACGATTTTTCCATTCAAAGGCTTACTACTTCTATTTCTACTTTGAGCTTGGCCAATTTCGGCAAGATTAATTTTTTCTGCTTTGCTGATATATAAAATCTGCGAATCTTCACCCGTCTTCAAAACATCCGCCTTGTCATAGACGCCGCCTATTGAGTAGCGTTCGCCATAGATTTCTGCAATAGTTTCAACAAAGACCATATTCTTTGTTTTGCTCATCAGTTCTTTTTCATCCACAGTAAGTTCGCGATCATCTCCTTCGTTCAGAACGATTCTGCTGTCTCGCAAAATTGCTTTGTAATAATCCTTATTTCCAACCTTGGTATAAATGGCTTGCCCACCTTTCTTAACAATAAGGCAGCGATATTCACCATTTTCGATAAAGTTCACCATTGCTATTTGAGGGCCTGCGCCTTCAACAATTTTTCTTAAGCCCACCTCTAAATCTTTCCTGCTGAAAAGCTCTAGCTTCAGATCTAGAAACACATGCTGCGATTTTTTTGCATTACCATGATTTTTCGCCACCATCTCTGCCCAATTGTCAGAAAATTCTTTATTCTCTTTTTCAAGAGAAGATTCGGTTATCTTTTTAATGGCCCGAACTTTTCTCTTCCTAAATTCTTTTAAATCATGCCCCAGCTTATCGATGTCATATTTGGTTCTATCCTTATCTCTGGCTCTATTAACCGCTTCTACTAACTTGATTTCATTAACCGTAGCACCAACTAAAACAAGATTAGCCTCTTTGTCTTTAAAACTTCTTAACTGGCTTCCCAATCTTGTCTGAGAAGGATTTTGCAGTCCGTAGCGCGATTCATCCCAAAATATCAAAGTATTTTTCAAATTACCTTTGGCATTTAGTGTAGCCAATTTGGTCTCTTCATTAGCCCGATCAATAATCTCTATTTTAAGTCCGCACAGTCTAGTTTGATTGACTTCGCGTCTAACTTTTCCAAGCTCAACTTCCAGAGCTTTTACAATAAGCTTGGCCTCTGCGAGAGTAATTGATATGCCATCTGCATTAACAGCTCTCCCACCTCTTTGAGCGTTAATTGCTTCTTTGTGCATCTCAATCTGAAGCTCTAACTTTGCCACTGTTTTAATCTTTTCATCTAGTTTTACTTGCGAATATTCTAGCATCTGTTTGTCGCGCTCAATCACTGCTGCATATTTTTGCACCAACTCAATCAAAAAACTCTTACCCTCACCCATGTTAAACGAAACTAATGGCTTAGATCGAGATTTTGGATTGAGTAAAATACCTTCAATTTCTCTCAATGCTTCAAACTGAATACCAGAAAGCGTAACGCCTGCAAAGACCTTGCTAAATTGATCTTCGCTTAAAATTTCTGATTTAAATTTTTGGATTGACGGATGCTTTTCTGCCGCAGTGAGATTCAAATAATTTTGAACGTGATTAGCCTCAATCTCGTTTCGCTGCTCAAGAAGCGCCGCGAATTTTTCATTAAACTCTAGAGTTAGATGCTCGATATCTTCCCTATAAGTTTGAGCACAAATATACCCCGACAAACCCCTCTCCAACACATCTGGATGTTTCGGATCGCCAATTAGTTTTCTATCTCCAGATAAGCAATAGCTGTTAAAAGCATCCTCGAGATCTTTTTTATAACGATTTATTTGCTCGCTAATCAGCTCCAATTCTATCGCAATGCAAGTTACCTTATAAGAATCGGTCACTTTCAGATCCTTGTATCTGAGTACGATCGCGTTTGCTTGGTTATTATTAGTTTTGAGACTTCCGAGCTGCGATAACTTATCTTCATAAGTTATATCACTTTCAATAATTCGCTTTAGATCACTTAACGGATCTGCGTTTATTAGTGAGAAAGATGTAGCTGAAGCTTCATTTTTCCCTGCGTGGTTTTCTTTAAAGATATTTCTATCTGGATATTTAGTTATTGACCAAACATGCTTTTCAAAAGCTTGAATACCTCCCGTAAACTCCTGCGCCTGTTCGAAAGGCATGACATATCTAGGATTAACCTTAATACTGAAAGTCACTAGTTTCTGAATCGCATCCAATTTCAATCCATCAAATCTTTGCGGCAAAGACATTTCGTCCGCACTAGGTACACCATTTTTGCGAAGTGCGATAATTTGCCTATCGCGCGGGTTGTCTTCATCTATTCCAACGGAATTATTTAGTGCAATAATGTCCTGCAAAACTGAGGTTTTTACCGGTTTCTTTGCAGCGGCAGGCGATGCTAGAGAAGGTTTTGTTTTATCTCTAACTTTTTGAACAAAACCCTTTTTACTCTCAAGAGAAGCAACACTATTAGTATTAGCCTCGTTAATAGGACTAGCAACCCCCCTATTATTAGTTAATTTATTGACAGACACCGGCGTATTATTTACATTACCATTACCTAGACGCATAAAAAAATATTTAAAATTAGCCATCAAAACCGATGGCGCAAATTTTTACCAATCCGTCATTTAATCAAGCTAAACTTAAGCCCATCTTCACTTCCCGCCTCAATTGTTACAGCTTGTCCGTTGAAAATCTCACCGCGCAAAATTTTTTCCGCCAAAATATTTTCAATCTCGCGCTGAATCAGGCGTTTAAGCGGACGCGCGCCGTAATTGATGTCAAATCCTTTTTCTGACAAATATTTGGCCGCAGATTCTTCTAAATTAAGCGTGATATTTCTGATCTCCAACCTCTTCGCCAATCTTGCAAACTGCACCTCAACAATGCGGGCAATATTTTTGCGGCTGAGTTTGTTAAACAAAATTATCTCATCCAAGCGATTCAAAAACTCTGGCCTAAAATGCTCGCGCACCACTTCCATCACCAACTCGTTTACCGAATCAACTTTTTGACCTTCTTCCAAATTAAGCAAAAATTTCGAGCCCAAATTCGAGGTCAAAATAATGATCGTGTTGGTAAAATTAATCACGTGGCCTTGGCTGTCGGTTAATCTGCCGTCATCTAAAACTTGCAGCAAAATGTTAAAAACGTCCGAGTGCGCCTTCTCAACTTCATCAAACAAAATCACTTGGTAAGGCCTGCGTCGCACGCTTTCAGTTAAAACCCCACCTTGCTCAAAACCAACATAGCCGGGAGGCGCGCCAATTAAACGCGCAACCGAATGCTTTTCCATGAATTCACTCATGTCGATTCTAAGCATGGCCGATTCGTCGTCAAAAATAAATTCGGCCAAAGCTTTTGAAACTTCAGTTTTGCCAACGCCAGTTGGTCCTAAAAATAAAAACGAACCAATTGGTCGGTTTGAATCTTGCAACCCCGCGCGCGATCTGCGCACCGCGTTTGAAATTGCGTGCAGCGCTTCATCTTGGCCAACAACTCTTTGGCGCAATAAATCTTCCATTTTGAGCAATTTTTCTTTTTCACCCGACAAAATTTTATCCAGCGGAATGCCCGTAACTTTTGCAATAATTGTCGCAATGTCGTCTTCTGAAACCGACTCGCGCACCAAACCATCCGACACCGATGTTTCAACGCCAAGCAGCTCTTTTTGCAACTCAGGAATTGTGCCGTAAGTAAGCTCGCCCGCTTTCGCTAAATTGCCTTCGCGCTGCGCTTTTTCTAACTCGAATTTTGCTTGCTCGATTTTGCTTTTGAGCTCATTGCCTTTGCCGCGTTTCATTTTTTCAGCGCGCCAAAGTGAAGTCATTTCTGCCGATTTTTTTTCCAAATTTGTCAGCTCAGCTTTCAATTTTTCTAAACGATCTTTCGAAGCTTTGTCTTCTTCTTTTTTCAAAGCCTCGGCTTCAATTTTTAGCTGAATAACTTTGCGATCAGTTTCATCCAAAGCAGTTGGTTTTGAATCGAGTTCAATTTTTAGTGAGCTCGCCGCTTCATCAATTAAGTCAATTGCTTTATCAGGCAAAAAGCGGTCAGTAATGTAGCGATCCGACAGCGTTGCCGCTGCAACCAAAGCCGAATCTTTAATTTTGATTCCGTGGTGAACTTCGTATTTTTCTTTGATGCCGCGCAAAATTGAAATGGTATCAAGCACGCTTGGCTCCTGCGTATAAACCGGTTGAAAACGCCGCGCTAACGCCGCATCTTTTTCAATGTATTGACGATATTCATCCAAAGTTGTCGCACCAATACAGTGCAACGTGCCGCGCGCCAAAGCCGGTTTTAATAAATTTGATGCATCCATCGCGCCGTCAGTTTTGCCAGCGCCAACCAGCAAATGCAGCTCGTCAATAAAAAGCACCACATCGTCGTTATTTTCAACTTCAGCAAGCACAGCTTTTAGGCGCTCTTCAAACTCACCACGAAATTTTGCGCCAGCAATTAAAGCGCCCAAATCAAGCGACATCAGCTTTTTGCCTTTCAGGCTTTCTGGCACGTCACCATTTACAATTCTTTGCGCAAGGCCCTCAACAATTGCGGTTTTGCCAACTCCGGGCTGACCAATTAATACGGGATTATTTTTGGTGCGCCGCGACAAAACCTGCATGGCGCGGCGGATTTCTTCGTCGCGACCAATCACAGGATCAATCTTTCCTTCACGCGCTTTTTTAGTTAAATCTTGAGCGTATTTTTCAAGTGCTTGGTAAGTTGATTCGGCATTTGCAAAACTAGCTTTTTTGCCGGCACGAATTTTTTGAATTGCAGCGCGAAGGCCTAAAACAGAAACCCCCGCAACTTTTAGCGCTTTTGCCGCTTCGTTTTTTTCATCTTCCAAAATCGCCTGCAAAATGCGCTCAACTGTGACGAATTGGTCGGAGTTTTGATCAGAAATTTTTTCTGCTAAAAGCAAAATCCGCGCTAATTCTTGCGACATTGAAATGCTGCCAGCGCCGCTTCCTTCAACGGTTGGAATTTTATCTAAAGCTTGGGTGCTTTCCGCTTTTAAAATTTCAACATTGCCGTCGCAGAAAGTGATTAATTTTTGAGTGAGACCTTCTTGGTCGTCAAGCATTGCGGCAAGCAAATGCTCGGGTAAAAACTTTTGATGACCACGACTTACGGCCAGCGTTTGCGCCGATTGCAAAAGGCTTTGCGTTTTTTCGGTGTAGCGTTCGATGTTCATAAATTTTGTTTTGATTGTTTTTTAATAACCCTCGACGTCACCCTTAGAAAGGCTTAGGGCGATATCGAAGAGGAATAAAAAACAGGTAGCAACTATCTCAACATTTTCAACAGCGCGGGCTCAATCTCTTCAACGGTCTTTACAAAAAAATCGCGATTAAACAAATCGCGATGCGGAACTGTCAGCTTCTCGCCCAACTCAATTTTCAAATCTGCAATCGCCAAAATATCAATGTCGATCTCACGTGGCGCCCATCTTTCGCGCTCTTTGCGTCCGAGATTTTTTTCAATTTCTTTGACAATTTCCAAAATTTTTTCCGGAACAAATTTTTCCAAATCAATGTCGGCAGAAAAGGCGATATTGAAAAATTCTACTTCCCATTCCTTGGGTGAATTTGGCAAAAGCATTGCCGGATTTTTTAAAATGCTTGAGGTTTTTGAATTGGTTAAAAATAGCTCCCGCGTAAGCTCTAACATAGCTTCATCAAGGTAGAAATTGCGATCTCCCAAATTAGACCCAAGACCAAAAATAATGCGTTTTTTCGCAGCAGATTTATCCAACAATTGATTAAGTGTCGCGCAAATTTTGCTTTGCGTCAGAATTTTCATTAACAACTTTTTGCAGAATTTTAATTTGATGATTTTGCGTTGAGTGGCCCACTTCTGAGACGATATTATTCAAGCAATTAGCCAGATTTTCTTTTTGTTTGTCGCTTAGATTGCGCGAAGAATTACCAAACAAAGTTTGCGTCAATCTTTCGGGATTTTTAGTTAAATCAACCACTTCAGTGATAAAATTTTTGAAAGCATTTTGATCTGAAACTTCGTGCGATCGCATTGAAACAATAACGCGATCGAGATCCTCATTTGCTGGTCTGGTACAATTTATCACCGCAACTAAAATTGCTTTTTCAGTGGTGCTAATTCTTTCCTCACTATCCCAAATTTTTTCCGCGGTTTTTTCAGAAATCTGATTAATTTTTGTTAGCACTCGCAAAAATTTTTCCTGCAAAAATATCTGACCTGTTGATTGCAAACCCTGGCTTAAATTAGCCAAATTCATCGCCCCAACCTTCATTGAAGGCGTTGGTTTATTGACCGCAGCGTAAATAAAATTAGCGAAATTTTTGGGTAAAAGCTTGGTGATTCTTTTGCGCTTTTTCTTGTTGCCGTAAATAACTTCAACTTCTTGATATTGCTCGTTATCCTCTAAAATATTGATCTCGAGTCGATTTCTATTTTCATCTTTTGCCACCATCAAATCATCTGACTCGGCTGCCGCAATATCTCGCGAATCAAGCGAGAGTGGGTTATCTGAAATTTTTTTCTGCTTTTTTGCTTCGAGCTCCAAATCCATTTTCAAGGCGTTTTAAGTAAATTTATGCGGCTCTTGTGAGCTTTTAAAAAACTCTTCACCTTGAAGAAATAGTTTGCGCGATTTTTTTAGCGTCTCAGCTGGAGGTCCGGTTTATCTGGTCAAAATAGGAAATTATCACTTCAGAAACCTCGCCTCCCTCGATTGTCACCCCGTCGCATGACGGGGTCCATCTCGCTACATGCGCAGTTGAAACTTAGACCCCGTGATGCGACGGGGTAACACAAAGTGCGCGTAGCACACCGAGCAAACTACCTAAACATTAAACCTAAAGTGAAACACATCACCGTCTTGCGTGACGTAGTCTTTGCCTTCCAAACGCAATTTGCCTGCAGTTTTGGCACCCTCTTCGCCGCCCAAAGTCGTGTAATCTTTGTAGGAAATTGTCTCAGCACGAATGAAGCCTTTTTCAAAATCAGTGTGAATAACCCCTGCAGCTTTTGGTGCGGTTGAATCTTTTTTCAAAGTCCAAGCGTGGCATTCTTTTGGGCCGACGGTAAAAAATGTGATCAAATTTAAAAGGCTGTAAGAACTTTTAATAATTTGCGCGAGACCGGTTTCTTCGAGGCCCACCGATTCTAAAAATTCTTTTTTCTCTTCTTCGCTTTCAAGTCCTGCAACTTCCGCTTCAACTTGCGCGCAAATTTTTAGCACTTGGTAAGAATTTTCTTTTCCGAATTTTTCGACTAATTCTGAAAATTTATTTCCGCTTATTTCATGCTCTTTCAAATTGCAGACAAAAAGTTGTGGCTTAGAGGTGATTAGCTGCAACTCACGCAAAATTTTATCTTCTTCGGCTGATTTAATTTGGGTCAATCGCGCCGCTTTTCCGTCTTTCAAAACTTCTAAAACTTTTTTTGCCACCTCAACTTGCGCCGCAATTTCTTTGTCAAGACGGGCTTTTTTTTCAAGCGCTGGAATTCTTTTTTCTAAGCTTTCCATGTCAGCAATGATGAGCTCGAGCTGAATCAATTCAATGTCGCGAAGTGGATCAACCGCACCTTCAACGTGGGTAATATTTTCATCTTCAAAGCAACGCACCACATTAATAATTGCATCAACTTCGCGAATGTGCGAAAGAAATTTATTGCCTAAACCCTCGCCCGTGCTGGCTCCGCGAACCAACCCTGCAATATCAACAAACTCAATTTGTGCCGGAATAATCAAAGCCGATCCAGCAATTTTAGTTAAACTTTCTAAGCGCGAATCTGGCACATTCACTTTGCCAATATTTGGCTCAATAGTACAAAAAGGATAGTTCGCGGCTTGCGCGGCGGCGGTTTGAGTTAACGCGTTAAACAAAGTAGATTTTCCAACATTCGGCAAGCCGACGATTCCGCATTGAAGAGACATTTTTTTGAGATTGAGAGTTAAGTGAATTTTTAATTGAGATCTTTAATCGAACCCTAATTCTTAAATCTTAATTCCTAATTTTTAATTTCTTTATGCCAAAAGTTTTAATTCTTCTGTCGGCCTTACTGCTGCAAAGCTGCCTCTTCTATCACAAAATTACCATCAAGGGCAAAGGCGATTTAAAATTGAAACAAGTTGATTTCTCTTCGCTAGAAAATTGGGAAAATGACGACCACAAAAAAGCACTGCAATCCTTCATGCACTCTTGCAATAAATTTTCTAAAGTGGCGCAAAACCGCGTCATTGGTGGCCAAATTGGTGATGTCACCGCCGGAGATTTTCGTGACGTTTGCGACATTGCTCAAGTTGTAAAAACCATGAGCGGCAAACAAGCTAAGAATTTTTTTGAAAATTGGTTCAAGCCTTTCTTAGTTGAGAAAAACTACAAAAGCAGCAAGGGTCTGTTTACTGGCTATTACGAAGCATCGCTTAAAGGCAGCAAAATTAAAACTGAAAGATTCAAATATCCAGTTTACGGCAAACCTAAAGATTTAACTGGAGATCCATATTTCACCCGCACCGAAATCGAAGACGGCGCTTTGAAAAACAAAGGCTTAGAGCTTCTTTACGTTGATGATAAAGTTGAACTTTTCTTCATGCATATTCAAGGATCGGGACGCGTTGAACTGCCCAATGAAAGCGAAGTGCGCCTCGCTTACGCCGGAAGAAATAGTCAAAAATTTAACGCCATCGCCAATTACATGGCCGACAAAGGTTATCTCGAGCGCAACAATATCAACTCTGCAACTGCAAAAGAATGGTTAAAAAATAATCCCGAAAAAGCTGATGAAGTGATGAATGTAAATCCGGCTTACACTTTTTTTAAAATTTCTGACGGCGAATATGTAGTTGGCGCCCAAGGCGTTCCGCTTACTCCCGAGCGCTCTTTAGCGGTTGACAGCGACATCATGCCTTACGGATTTCCGATTTGGTTAGAAACAAAATTAAAGAAAAAAGACGGCTCAAAAGAAGAATATGATCATCTTTTTGTCACCCAAGACACCGGCTCTGCAATCAAGGGAGTCGTGCGCGGCGACATATTTTTTGGCTACGGAAAAGAGCAAGAAGACAAGGCTTACTACATGGCCTCATCCGGCGAATATTATATTTTATTGCCGATCAACGTGGTGGATAAAATTAGGGGAAAATAGCGCGATTTTGAATTTTCTACAGCTGTAGAAAATTGGCTTTTGACTAGCAAAATCAATGGTCTAAAAATTCACTTTTACTAAAAAGCTCTGAAAAAAATTATTCTCTCGCAAGAAAAACTCCCTCGCTTCATCAAGATTTTTACAGAAATTTTTTAGCTGATATTGCTCGTCAAAAGCATTGCCGTGGATTTGTTTTAGGTCAGATTTTTTTTCGTTAATTCCAAAAATAATCACCTGAGAAATCGCCGAAATTGCCAAAAATGGATCAGCATCTGAAGCAGCAATTCGGTATTCTAATCTTTTGCCAATTTTACTTTGGGGAACACGAATGGCACAGGTTCTGTTGTCATGGCCAAAGCTTAGATTTATTGGCGCGGTAAACTTGCCTTGTTTGAACAGATTACGATTTGTTGCAAAAGAAAAGCGTGCGTAATCCGCTTCTTTGGGCGCCAAAAAAATCATCATTTCGTTGGTTTTTTTAAGCAAAGCGCTGGCGACATTTTTGAGAATTTCTTGGTCAGATTCGAAGAGATTTTCTTCGCCTTGATGTAGCGAAATATTAAATTGCAAAGCGCTGCCGCAATCATCCTCAAAAGGCTGCGCGGCAAAAGATGCGGTTAGGTTTTTTGCTTCAGCGAAATTTTTAATAAGATTTTTAGCCCCACCAATCTCTTCACAAAGCCTTGTCAAATCTGGCGTGAATGATGTTTTAATTTCAATTTGCGAAGCACCCTGCTCTTTTTCAACTTGATAAATTAGTGGAAAATTTTTGGTTAATAGCTCACTCAACTCCAAAATCAAATGCGCTAACAAGACTTGATCTTCAATCGCCTGCCCGTTTTTTTGCAGCAAAAAAAACTCCAGCTCACATCCAATTTTTAGGATTAATGAACTGGAGTTTAAAAAATCATCTTGCGCTTTTTTTAAAATCTCACGTTTGTTTTCGTAAAGCGATTTCAGCATTTACGAGTTGCTTTTTACCCATTCAATCAAAGCTGATTTTGGCAGTGAGCCAACTTTGGTATCAACAACTTTGCCGCCTTTGAAAATTTTCAAAGTTGGAATGCCGCGCACCATAAATTTTGAAGGAATTTCAGGATTTTCATCGACGTTACATTTTACAACTTCGATTTTTCCTTCCAATTCTTTGGCTAGTTCGTCAATGGTTGGAGCCAATTGACGACAAGGTCCACACCATGGAGCCCAAAAATCTACAAGCACCGGAAGGCTTGAATCAAGAACATCTTTTTGAAAATTATTGTCGGTTGTTTCTTTGGTCATATTTCCTCGTTTTATTAAATTAAAGTTGGACTTATTTAAGCATTAAAGATTTTTAAACAACACGCTGATGTTAAAACTTTTTTGCGGTTTAGTTAAACTACTTGGATTGGTTTCCATCACTGAAAAACCAAAGATGGTGCAACAGCCGTCACGCGAAATAATTGCTGATCTAGAAAGAGCTCGACCCAGCACCAAATCTTGACTGCTGGCCAAGGTTAAACTCCATTCTTTAGATAAATTCATTTTTGAAAAAAGACTCATCTGCTCCATTTTCTGCAAATTTTGTTGGCTCTGTTTAATCAAAAGATAGTCAGTTCCAAACACAATTTTATCAAAAGTAAGTGAGGCAGAAACTTGGTTTACATCATTGCTGTAGTTCGACTCATTTAGTTGAAATGAGTAAGTCAGATAAAAATATTTCTTCGCTTTATAAAGTGCCTGACCAACCAAATTTGATTTATTATTAGTACCAAAACCCTTGATGACAGCGTCTTGAGTGTTGCCATTTTTCTTGTAACCCTGACCAATAGTTAGGCCAAACTGCCCATATTCTTTGTTAAAGAAATTGGTTTTCACACCATAATTGACACGCTTTCCCGACTCGTTGCGATCAAAGCCTGCAATGCGATCAGAAACAAATAAGTTACTCACACTCAACTCTGAACTGTTACTATCTTCGTTGGGCAAAGCACTGTAGTTTTTTCTGTAAGAGCTCATCACCACATTCACCATCGGCTCAATCAATAGTGTATTGGTTTGGGTTTTTTTAATTAATGGCAACCTCCAGTTAAAAGAAAATTCTGACTTAACGTTGGTTTGAGCGGTTTGATATTGGCTTGCTTGGCTTGTGTCGGCGCTTGTTTGATTTTTTAGCCAGTAAAAATCATTTTGGAGCTTGCTATTTAGTGTGAATAAATTTCCACGCATATTGAAGGGAATATTGGCTTCGGGTATCACCGTAGCGCGACGATATTGCAGCCCATTATCTCTTGTGATCAACGCCGTATTTGAAGTGAGAGCAAAAGTTTCTTTGAAAAAAAGCGGCTTAGTTTCGATGTGAGAATCAATTTGCGGCAAGATTGTTGGCTCAGATTTTTCTGCCGTCGGATTTTCCAACTCTTGAATTTTAATCATCTTCACCGCGTGGTAACTGCGACCATGAATGTAATCAAAATTCACTTTCGACAAGCTGTAGTTCAAAAAGTTAAAATGGTAATCACGCAAATAGTTACGATCGCTGACGAGATTTGATTTAAAATCCAAACCGACATCTTGAGTAAAATCAAACTTACCCTCGCCCATTAAGTTCCAGCGATATTGCCTGTCGGTTCTTTTAACTACCGTGGTATTCGAGGTTGATTTGATCTTATTATTAGCCACTTCCGCGTTAATAATATATTCACCGTAAGAAGCTTTGTGGCGCAATTCGTTATTGATAAGAATTTGATTATTGCTGATTCCAATCAATGGAGTTGTGGTCAAATCAATATTGGGCGCGATGTAGAAATAGTAAGGAAGCCTAATACCTAAGCCCAAGTTAGTGCTTTTGGCGTAGCTTGGATTTAAAAAACCAGATTTCTTTTTTTTCGAAGGCAAAGCCACGCTTAAGTAAGGCGTGTACAAGAATGGCACATTGTAAATACGCATAATTCCACCCTTGCTTCTCATCACATCTTCCTTGCGATCGATGGTGGTTTGCTTGGATTTAATCGAGAAGAAATCTCGTTTTTCGCCCGCCAAAGCGTTATTAGCGCTTATTTCTGGGTTTGGGCAAATTGAAAAAATCGGATGATCCAAAACGGTGGTTAGCGGATCTTTTCGATCAATTTCTGGAGACGTTAAATAAGAACCATCCAGAAAAATCATCTTACTGTCGAAGAATTTTCCACTGCTAAAATCATCTTTAATGTCAGCCTTAGTGGCGCGAACATTGCCCACTTCAATATCTTTAATTTTCACATCGCCAATGGCGTGAACCATTCCGCCATTTCTTTCGTAAATCACTTTGTTGGAATAAACCGTGCTGCTGCCTTTTGAAACTTCAACATTACCGGTGGCGGTAATAGTGTTGGTAACTTGATCGCCATCAACTTCGTCAGCTTTTAAAATTGCTGGAGGCGATTCTTTTTGACCTTTCTTAAAAGAAGGAAAAGCCATAGAATTTTTGGCAACAAAAAACGCCGCAAGCAACGAGAGTAGAAATGTGGCTTGGCGGCGCAAATTCATTAGATCAAATTCAATTTTTTTGGTCTGCGTTTTTTGAGCCAGATTGCAATCATCATTCTAGTCAAAACAATCGCTGAAAACATTGAAGCAGTAATACCAATTGAAAGCGTCACGGCAAATCCTTTAACTGGACCATTCCCAAAAGCGTAAAGGAAAAATGCTACGATGAGCGCCGTGATGTTAGAGTCGGTAATGGTTCTAAAGGCTTGGCCAAAGCCTTGTTCAACTGCCGCTAAAACCGGTTTTTTCTCACGCAATTCTTCTTTTATTCTTTCAAAAATTAATACGTTAGCGTCAACCGCCATGCCCATTGTAAGCACAATACCAGCGATTCCGGGCAAAGTTAGAGTTGCACCAAGCAAAGACAAAACTGCTAAAATTATTGCGATGTTAATGACGAGCGCGACATCGGCAATGAAGCCAAAAAACCCGTAAAAAACTATCATGAAAATGGCAACAAAGACAAGTCCGGCGAGCGCCGCAAAGCCGCCGCTTTTAATTGAGTCATTTCCTAAAGATGGTCCAACCGTTCTTTCTTCAATAACCTTCAAAGGTGCTGGAAGCGCACCAGCCCTAAGTAAAAGAGCAACTTCATTAGCTTCTTTAGTGGTAAAACTTCCAGAAATCACACCTGAACCTTGACTAATTACTGTGTTAATTCGAGGTGCGGTGATAACTCTGCCATCAAGCACAATCGCAAAAATTTTGCCGATATTACCTTGTGTAATTTGCGCGAATTTTTTTGAACCCAAAGCATTGAAACGAAAGCCAACTGCGGGCTGCCCTTCGTGATAAGTGGCGTTTGCGTCCACCAATAAATCGCCACTCAAGATGACTTCTTTTTTAATCAAATAAGCACGGCCCTCATAATCAAAAAGGCGCTGGGTATCTGCAGCGTTAAAAGCTGAATTGGCCGAGTAAGTTACATCATCAACAAAGTGAAAGGTCATTTTAGCTGTTTTGCCAAGGATCGATTTTAACTCTGAAGAATTTTCAACTCCGGGAACTTGCAACAAAATACGATCTTCTCCTTGAGCCTGAATTGTCGGCTCTTTGGTGCCACTTTCATCAACCCTGCGACGCACGATTTCAATCGATTGCTTGATAAGATTTTGCTTAATATCCGCTAATTCTTGGTCAGAAAAATAAACTTCAAAATAGCCTGAATTTTCGCTGATTTCGATTTTTTTGCTTAATTTTTTAATGATTTTTCTGGCAGTTTCTTGCTGCGCTTCGTCACTTAGAGAAAAAACAATTTTATTGTCGCTAGCCACAGGAATTGTGCGCACAGCTTCGTCGCGGAAAGAATTTTTGATCTCATCTTTCAAATTATTGATCTGCTCTTTTACGTAATAATCAAAATCCACTTCTAACATCAGTTGAGATCCGCCACGCAAATCGAGACCGAGGTTAACTTTATTATCTGGCAAAAACTTCTCCAATTTTCGCACAATCGATGAATTCGGATTTTGCGCAACAAAAGATGGAGCCGCAAAAACCAAAGCCAAAAGGCAAATTGCTGTAATTGAGATTATTTTTGTTTTGGAGAAGTTTAGCATGCTTGATCGGTATTAATTAATGTTTGTGACGGATCTTTTTGAACTAATTACTTTTTATCTTTTTTATCTTTTTTTACTGCCTTGGCTTCCGAATTCACCAAATCACTCACGTAATTTTTAAGAATTTTAACTCTCACACCTTCAGCAATTTCGACTTCAACTTGATTATCTTCAGGAAACAAATCCTTAACCACGCCAACAATCCCACCGCTGGTAATCACTTTATTGCCGATTTTTAAATTATTAATCAGCGCTTGATGCTCTTTCATTTTTTTGCTTTGTGGACGCACAATCAAAAAATAAAAAATCGCAAAAATTAAAACTAAAGGAATGAAACTGGTAAAAGAATTTTCCGGCACAGCTGGGGCTGCGGCAACTTCAGAAACTTGAGCGAAAGCATCGCTGATAAAAATTTGTTTTAGCATTTTTGTTAAAAATTATTGGTTGAAAAAAAATTATTCGTCGCTTTTCAAAAGCAGCTCTTTCAGCTTGGCAATATTTTCTTCTTTTTGCTCGGCTGTAGGATTTTGCAGGGTTTCGGGTTTGGTTAAATCTGGCATTTCAGCGTAATTTGGTGGCATAATTAGCGGATCATCTTTCTGATTCGAAGAACAAGAAAGCGCTAAAAAAGCCAAAGTTAGATAAAAAAACTTTTTCATTTTTTGCTAAAAATCAGATCGTCAAAGATTAAAATCATCACTCCGATAAACACGAAAGAATCCGCCAAATTAAAGGCTGGCCAATGATATGATGCAATATGAAAATCTAAAAAATCTGCCACGGCGCCATTTTTGATTCGATCAGATAAATTTCCCAAAGCGCCTCCAATTATAAAGCCCAAAGCGTAAGAAAAATGCGGCTTCTTACAAGTGTAAAGCCAGCCCAGCAAGATCAACAAAACCGAGCCCTGCACAATCGACAAAATAATGTGACTGTTTTCTATTTGATTAAACATGCCAAAACTCACGCCGCGATTCCACACGTAGACAAGGCTGAAAAAATTAAAAACTACAATTTCTGGATTGTTGGTTTGCTCTGATAAGGCAATGTTTTCTAAGATGGTAAAGATGAATCTCTTGCTGAGCAAATCACAAAAAGCCACCACAAGGGCGATTGCGACTCCAAGCAAAAATATTTTTTTAGCTTTCACTTCAAGTTTGATTTTAATGTTGGGAATTTTTGAGAGCCTGTTTCTAAATTGCCTTTTCTTAATTCTGAATTTTTAAATTTATTTTCATGAAAATCATCTTCATGGGCACGCCGCAATTTTCTTGCCCATCTTTGGAAAAACTAATCGCTGATCCTGATTTTGAAATTGTCGCAGTTTACACGCGCGAGCCTCAAATTGCCGGTCGCGGACATAAATTAACTAATTCACCAATTTACCAATTAGCTTTACAGCACGGCTTGAAAGTGATGACGCCAAAAACTCTGCGTAGTGTTGATGCGCAAAAAGAATTTGCCGACCTCAATGCTGACGCCGCCGTGGTTGTAGCTTACGGCTTGATTTTGCCGCAAGAAATTCTCGATGCACCAAAACTGGGATGCTTAAATATTCACCCTTCCCTTTTGCCAAGATGGCGCGGAGCCGCTCCAATTCAACGCCCTTTGATGGAAGGAGACACTGAAACTGGAATTACCATTATTAAAATGGACAAGGGTTTGGATAGCGGAGATATGGTTTTTCAAAGCAAATTTTCTTTGGATAGAAGTGAAACTTACAAAAATTTAGCCGAAAAATTATCGCAAATGGGTGCGGATATTTTAGTAAAAACTCTGAAAGATTTACGCGACGGCAAAGTGGTTTTAACCAAGCAAGACGATGCTTTAACGACTTACGCTAAAAAAATTGAGAAAGCTGAATGTGAAATTGATTGGACAAAATCAGCCGCAGAAATTGAAAGAAAAATCCGCGGATTAAACGGCTCGTTGGAAGCTTTTTTTATGCATGCCGAAGAAAAGATAAAAATTTTTGTGGCAGAGATTTTAGATGAAAATTCTAGTGAAAATGAAGCGGGAAAAATTTTAGATGAGAAGCTGTCAATTCAATGCGGCAAAGGCGTGATTCGACCTTTGATTTTGCAACGCCCAGGGAAAAAGCCGATGGCTTTGAGTGAGTTTCTGCTTGGGTTTAAGAGCTAATCGACCTTCTTGCCATCAACCATTCGAATCAAAGTCGCATTAATTTTATGCCACTTTTTAATCGGCAAAGCCGGAATTCCCGCAACTGCCTGCATCGTCTCTACTTCTCGAATCACGCCACTCATGCCGGCAACTTTGGCACCATCATTTAAAACAATGTGGCCAGAAATATTTGACCCACCACCAATCTGCACAAAATTGCCAATTCTAGTACTTCCCGCAACTGCCGTGCATCCAGCAATTACTGTGCCTTTACCAATAATTACATTGTGACCAATTTGCACCAAATTATCGATTTTTGTTCCATCGCCAATTGAGGTATTTTCAATCGCGCCGCGATCAACGCAGGAGTTGGCACCAATCTCAACTGAGTTGCCAATTTCAACAAAACCAAGCTGAATAATTTTGTGGTTTACTCCTGCGTCGTGAGCAAAACCAAAGCCGTCTTGGCCAATTTTTGCACCATTGTAAATAATGCAATTTGCTCCAATAACCGAAAAAGAAATGACCGCTGACGCGTTAATAATCGTGTTATCACCAATGATACAGCCATCCATGATTGAAGCACTTGTTCCAATCACACAATTTTTACCAATTTCAACATTTTTACCAATGTAAGCATTTGGTGCGATGCGAGTTGCGGCGCCAATTTTTGCACTTGGGTGAATTAATTTTCCTTCAACAAATTCGGGCAATTTTTCTTCGTAAAAAGCAGCGGCGATTTTGGAATAAGCAAAGTACGGATTTTTGTGAATTAAGGCCACAATTCCTTGCGGCACGCGGCTGGCGTATTTTTCTTCAATCAAACAGAAACCAGCTTTTGAGGCGCTAAATTTTTCTAAATATTGCCCGCCATTTAAGAAAGAAATTTGGCTTTCATTTGCTTTTTCGAGAGTTGCAACATCAGAAATTTTTTGTGCTAAGTCACTTTCCAAAAGCAAGCTAGCACCAGTAATTTCAAGTACTTGCGCTAATGTTAAAAATTCAAACTTCTTATTAAAAAAACGATTTCGAGACATTCTTAGTAATTTTTAATTGTGATTTTAAGCAGCTTTTTCCCCGGCCGGCTTGTCGTGAATTGCTCTAAAATAAACTTCTGAAATATAACGCCTTCCCTTGCCGCCACGTTTTAACTGCACCACAATATCAACTACGTTTTTAATGTAAGAAACGATCTCGCTTGGCGTCATACCTAGACCCGCTTGCATTACCATCATTTTCAATTGCTCAATCGCCATTTTTGGAGTGTCGGCGTGCAGAGTTGAAATCGATCCAGGGTGACCAGTATTAATTGCCCGCAAGAAACTGAAAGCCTCTGAACCACGCAACTCCCCTACGATAATTCGCTCAGGACGCAAACGCAGACAGGCTTCAATCAAATCTTGAGTAGTAACTTTGGAACGACCTTGACCACCTTTTGAAGCAATTAAATGCACACGGTTGGGATGCGAAGATAAGTCAACTTCTCGCGCGTCTTCCACAGTGATAAGCCTTTCCTCATGAGGAATGGAGCGGATTACAGCGTTGGTAAATGTGGTTTTACCAGTTGATGTACCGCCTGAAATAATGATGTTTTTTTTGTAAATAACGGCGCGATGCAAGAAATCTTTAATGCGATTTAGCTTAAGAAGTTTAGCCAAAATAAGGTCATTTTTATCTTCAACTTCACCAACCGAAGTTGAGTCAAACATGCCCATTTTATCGTAATCTTCCAAAGTCCATTTCAGGCTTGAGGGCTTACGAATTGAGATAACAACCGAGCCTTGCTCGCAGGCTGGCGGAAAAACAATTTGAATACGATAACCGCTTGGAAGCGTTGCTGAAAGCAGCGGCTCTTCTTCACTTAATCTTTGCTCAGTTGCTTGCGCTACAAGACGTCCCAGAGATTTTAAATGCTCCATGTCGAAGGTTGGCAATTCTTCGCGAATCATGTCGCCCTTGAATTCGATCCAGACTTCGTGAGGTCGGTTGATTGAAACTTCATTCACGCCGTCACGGTCAAGAATTTGCTTCAACGGCAAAAGATAGGAATCTAACGCTGCTACACTCATTTAAAATGAAATTAAAATTCCGGTTAAAAAAACATAACCATGGTTGTTTTGAACTAGAGATCCTTGGCTTGAAGCGCCAGAGACTTGTGCTTGATGTGATTTAAAATTGAATTTGGTTAATTCAAAATAAGGCATCAAATCTTTGGCAAGCTTATAGTCAAGACCGAGCGAAATTGCAGCGTAATCATTTTTTTGAAATTGGCTTTTGAGACTGGTAATGCTCGCCGCAATTGGGCCAAAAGCGTAAGCTAAACCGAGAGTGTAATAATCTGATTTTGCCGCAATATCGCGCGCACCGTACAAAGAATTTCCCCACGAGCCGTAAGACGCACCTAAGCTGAAACCAAAGTAATCAAGCTTTGCCGCCATGTCGTAAGCAGATAAATTTTGTCTAGCCTCAACAGTTTTTCTGACGCGCCCTTCTTCCGCAGTTGCTGAAATTTCAACGCTGAGATTATCAAAATCTTGCGCGTAATTAGCGCCAAAACTTAAAATATCAGCAACAGGCACAACTGCATTGCGATAATATTTTGTCGCAGTGAAGCCGCTATTTTGGCTATTTGGCGTGTAACTTGTGCCAATTTGAAAACCTTCAATTCTTGGCGTGTAGTAACTAATTTTTGTCGCATCTTCAACGCCGTCAAAACTGTTATCCTTGAGTGCGCGAAAATTATTTTTTTGTGAAAAATTAGCATTTCCTACCGCATATCCGCCGTGGCCAATTGGCGATTGCGCCAGTAAAATGAAAGCACCAGATGCCAAATTAACATTCTCTAAATATTTTCCATTAATGCCGCCAGCGCCACGCGCAAAACTTGCCGGACCCGTCTTCATTTTTTGATTCGCGCTTTGAGAATTACCAATTTCCACTCTACCTACCGCACTTTCACTAAAGAAAAAAACCTGATCAAAATTAGGATTTTCTCTGCGACCATCGGTATTTATATTTAACTCAGTTTTCACCACCGCGCCATATTTCACCTTGCTTTGCGTCATGACGCCGGCTTTTAAAAACAGTTGCGAATCGTTGCCTAAAGCGGCGCGATTTTCAGCATTTTGGTTACGAAAGGCACCAGAAAAATTAGCAAATCCGTCAGCTGCAAAAACCACTGAATTTGCTTTGATAAATTTTTTATCAGGAATTGTTTGAGCGTGAGCAACTTGCTGCGAAATCAACAAAATCAAGGCCAAAATAAAGAAATGCAAAAGTTTTGAAATTAGAAATTAAGAAGTAGAAACCGACAAATTATTTTCTAATTCCTAATTCTTAATTCAAAAATGGTTTATCTCCCGCATTGGCCGATTCCCAGCACTCTTGGCAAGCGACAAATTGATTACGAAACTGTCTTCGAAAGAATGTCGTATGTTCTAGAAAAATTAGGAAATCCGCACCAAAATCTGCCGCCAGTAATTCACGTTACTGGCACTAACGGCAAAGGTTCAGCAACTGCATTAATGGCGCAGATTTTTTCTTGTGCGGGATACAGCGCCCATGTTTACACTTCACCTCACTTGCATGATTGTAACGAACGAGTTGTTTTGGCGGGCGCAAAAATTTCTGATAATTTTTTATTTGAAGTGATGGAAGAAGTGAGGCTGGCGGCTGGCCAAACTGATTTAACTTTCATGGAGGCTTTCACCATCGGCGCCTTTTTAGCTTTTGCTAAAACTCCAGCAGATGTTGCAATCATTGAATGCGGCATGGGTGGCAGAATTGATGCTACTAATATTATCGAGAAAAAACTGGCGACTTTAATCATGCCAATTTCCTTCGATCACACCGAATATTTAGGAAATTCTCTTGAGCGCATTGCTCTTGAGAAAGCAATGATTATGAGGCCCCAAACGCCATTAATTGTTGCGGCACAACCGAAAAAAGCGCGTGAAATAATTGAGATTTTGGCGCGAGACCAAAATGTTGAAATCTACTTTTACGACGAAGATTTTGCCATTTTGCGTGACGAAGAAAGCGGTGAATTCGATTTAAAATTTGAAAATAAAATTCTGCAAAACCTGCCAAAACCAGGGCTTCTGGGTGACCATCAATATATAAATTTTGCCACGGCAATTGCGGCAATTTTGGCAATTGGCGACAAATTTGAAATTAGCGAAAGCGCCATAAAACGAGCAATTCCAACGGTTTTCTGGCCGAGTCGCTTGGAAAAAGTTAAAAATAATCTAAATAAAATTCTGAAAAATCCTGACAGCGAAATTCTCATCGATGGCGCACACAACGAAGCCGGCGCTTTTGCTTTGGCAGAATTTATTGCTGCTAAAAAAGATAAAAAAACTTTCGTAATTGCGGGCTTTAGTCGTGGCAAATGCAAAAAAGAATTCTTGGAAAAATTTAAAAATATTGCTGAGGTAATTGCGATTCGAGTTGATGGCGAGCCTTATCCTGAAAGCGCTGAAACCATTTCTAAAATTGGCGAATCACTAGGAATGAAAATTTTTGCTGCAGAAGATTTATTTGAAGCAATTTCTTACGCCGAAAAATCTAGCAACTCCCAATCGTGCAGAATCGTGATTTGCGGCTCGCTACATTTAGCGCGCGACGTTAAAAAATTTTCCAAAATGTTAATTAGTTGGTGCTGAAAAACCCACTTCCCAAACTAACAACTCCTAACTCGATAAATTTTTAGTAAAAAAATCTCCAGCAGATGGAATAAAATTTGGATCAGAAAATTCTTTAGTTTTTTGAGCCTCAACAATTTCC
>CANEVP010000011.1 GCA_947442475.1 Rickettsiales bacterium | reverse complement strand
GATGGAGACTTCGATTAGGGTGAAGGCTTTTAATTTGAAGCGCTGCTTAAATGTCATTTTGATGGTAAATTTGAGGGAATTTAATTGCCTGTTAAAGAGCTTGGGATGTGGGTTAAGGCTGTATTGCTGAATTGCGCGTTGCGGTTAAGAAAAATAAAATATCTGAATTTTTAGCCTTCATTTTTTACAGATAAAATTTATTCAAAAATGAGTCTGGCCTCGCTTCCAACAACTCGCCAATCAAGTCGGAAATTTTCTCGTTAGTTTTTTTTACCAACTCCATTTCATCGCGGTTGAATTTTCCCAGCACGTAATCTGCCGTTTCAAATTCAGCATTTTGCGGACGACCAATGCCAAGTCGCAAACGCATGTAATCTTTACCGATTGCCTCATCAATTGACTTCAAACCATTATGTCCAGCATTTCCTCCGCCGATTTTTACTTTTATTTTTGCTGGCGCCAAATCGAGATCATCGTGAAAAACTACAATATTTTTTGGTGCAATTTTATAAAAACTAGCCGCCGCCAAAACTGCCGCGCCCGACAAATTCATAAAAGTTTGCGGCTTGAGCGCGATAACTTTTTTGTCGTCAATTGTGCCTAAAAAAACTTCACTTTTAAATTTTTTGGATTGGGCCACAAGCCCGTAATCTTCAACGATTTGGTCAAGAAGTAAAAAGCCAAAATTATGGCGCGTTAACTCATATTCACGCCCGATATTTCCGAGGCCGATTAAAAGATGCATGTTGAAAAAAGAGTTTGAGTTTTTGAAAGTGAATTTGGTCTTTCTATTTCCCTCATAAATTTTTTCATGCAAAAAAAATTACTCACAAAAATTGTCGTCGCGCTTTTTTGCGTCAGCTTTGCATGCAAACATGTTGATGAAAAAACCCCTTTTGTACTTTCGCAATTACCCAACATTCAGATCTTAGAAAAACAAGATCACGCTTTTTGCTCTTCGCTAAAAATTAATTTTGACAAAAGCATCGATATACAAAGCAACCTTTACTGGCGCTGTCGCTTGTCACTTGCCAAATATCGTTTGAGAACTGATGACTCGCCCGAAAGCTTAAAACATAATTTAGAAATCAGCGATTTAGTGACCAAAATTTCGCTGAAATTAGCCGACACTCCTGAGTCAATTTTAGTTCATCAAAATAACAAAATGGATGAGCGCCACCACAAGCAGTGCCTTGTTATGGGGTATCAAATTCAAACTGAAGATTTGGCCAAAGTTGATGATTATTTTTCTTGCCGCAAAGCCTTAATTGCCGATCAGCAATTGGTGCCGCCTTTTGGCAATGTTGAATATCTCGAATATCCTAACTACTCCTACAACATTGGCTTTGTAGTTGATCGCAGGGTTGATGAAGAAATTAAACGCTACAATTTAGCCAAAGAAAAATATCCAACTTGCGTCAAATTTCATTTAGACAATATCAATTTCAAAAGTTGCACCACGGCGCAAGACCTCTCGCGCCAATGCTTTAGCGAGGTTGATAAAAAAAGATTTTTGAAAGAAATGGAAGAAAAAGTGATCTGCCAAAAATGGACTTACATCAGATTTCCTAATAGCTTGTTAAAAGAAAATGATCACAAAAAAGCTGAGATGGAACGCATGAAAGCCAATTCTAATTTTTACAATCAGCTAGATTTTGTTTCACTTGGAATTAACGATAAAGACTTTGCTGCAGCGGTTGAAGATAAGGTTGATGAGCAGAAAATTAAGAAAGAAAAACTAAAAGCAAAAGCCAAAGAAATTAATTCTAGCGCCAAACTTTATGACAAATTTGAGCTAACGCGCTTGCGCCAGAAATATATTTTTTCTTGCCAGAAAGAAGCTGATTTACGTATCGCAAAGTATCATGATGAGCTCAAAAAATCTTGCGACGACGCAGCAAAATTTGTGGTGATTGGAGAGTAGAATTAACGCGTGCGTTCTGTTAGTTTCGCAACCCGCGCACTCTTTTCTCTTATAACAGATTGCACAATATTCTGCCCTACTGTCTTAGCATCATATCCAATAGCTTTTCTCGCCTGCGGCATATTTTCCCCCAATATCAGTTCAATTTTACCATCTATTTCCACAGCATTTTCAAGAATTGCCCGCGCCTGCTGCGTTAAGAAATTTATCCTAGATCCAAGATTTGAATTCACGCGTCCAGATAAAATTCCACATAACTTACATTGATTTTGGTATTTGCCAGAAACAGCTTTTGCTAAGTCTGCATTTACACCAAAATTCTCTAATGCTTTGTTCATTTTATTTTCGTCTGCCCAGAGCAATGGAAATTCATTCGCATCATCACTTTTGTTTATTTTAGACTTCACCCCTCCTTTTTTTTTTGCATAATCGATAATTCCCAAGAGCTGATCTTTGGTTAAGTTTTTGCCGCCGTTCTTTATTTTTACCCCAGTATCATAGGCGATCTTGCTTAAGATAAAGGCCATCATTTCAGCAACCTCCTTCTCTCTTTCGGCTGAATCTTCACTATACGCGCCTTCGATAGTTTTGTAATCATCACCTCTATCTTCACCATGAAATGTGCTCTTTTCAACATTAGAAACTTTCATTAAAACTGCCGTTACCACTTTTACCGAAGAAGAAGGAAAAGGATTTTCAATATTGCACTTGGTTGCTCCGCGCTCTTCCCATATTTGATCAAGTTCTTTTGATGGCGCTTGAGAGGTTTTTGTTTGTATTGTAGGCAGAAAACTTCCTTCTGAAGGCTTTATGGACGGGCTGGCCAGATCATGAAAGGATGAGGTCCGGCTACTGTCTTTTGAAGCGCTCTCAACCTCTAGTATCACTGTTGGTCTTTCTGCTGCTGGATTGAGGATTAATAAATCAATCTGCCCCAGAATCTGTGGCGCTTGAAGATTTTGCTCTTGTGAAAGCGCCGCAATAGTTCTCGATCTATTGCCTTTATCACCCACATCAGCTTCGAGAGAAGTTTCTAAAATACCCTCTTTCTCTTGCGGGTGGTCTATTAGCAAAGGAAGAGGAGACGTGTCAAAAGCCATTTGCGAAACAATGCGATTTTTCAAATCTTGAATATTTAGCACCCCATTAATATTTTCGGCACCATAAACAAGCAATCTAACTGCCTGTTCGGCTCTTAATTTAGCACCGACCCCGACTATCGCCGCACCATCAGAAGAATCTGGGGTTTTATTTTTAGCAGCTTCATCAAAACCAAAATCACTAATGTTGCTCATGGTTTGCATTGCATAAACTCCGCAATCACTAGTTCGAAACTCTGGATCAACTTCTGTCACATCACTAGAACCACCACAAGTTGTCATATCTACGCTGTGTAAACCTGATTGTCTGTAAGGCTTGTGATAAAATATAGAACCGTTTCCAGCACTCCGATAGTCATTCAACACAGTAAGAATCGGCAATATATTGTCATTGATTGCTGCAATACCACCTTCATTAGTCTGCTCAGTTGATGAATCAAATAAATGAACTTGGTAGGTTTTGTCTTGGTTAACTCTCAATCCCATAACTTGCCAATGGCCACAAACGTGAAATGGAAAAGCTATTTCAAAAGGATAGGCCTCAGTTTCACTAGGCGAAAAAGCCTTAAAATAATTATCTAATTCCCCCCGAATGGATTGAGCAGTTTGAGAAACTTCTCCATTTGTGAAAGCTTCAAGTAAACTTTCAGAAACCCTCCGATTAGATTGCAGCTCTTTGCGCTTAGCCAATTCCGACACTAAACTTTGCAGCTCAAGATTTCCATATTCTTGAGCTGCATCATCAAGCTCAACCTGAAGCTCAGATACATTAATATTAAACTCCCCTCCTCTTACATTAACTGCTTTAATAAATGTATTTTCAGGAAATGTGTGATTTGGCATTTTGCGTATATATTTTTGGCTTGACCGAAATTTAAAAAAAACGGAACGGCTTTTTTAAAAGCACGCCCCGTTTAATCAGCGATTACAAACAATCAACTATTCAACAATTTCATATCCTGCAAAAAAGAATGCGATTTCATTTTGAGCATTTTCAACGCTGTCAGATCCGTGAACTGAGTTAGCTTCAATTGAAAGAGCAAATTCTTTGCGAATAGTTCCCGCGTCAGCGTTTGCCGGGTTAGTTGCGCCCATGATTTCGCGGTTTTTTAGAACTGCATTTTCACCTTTTAACACTTGAACCACAACTGGTCCTGAAATCATAAATTTCACCAAATCATTGTAGAATGGGCGTTCGCGGTGCACAGCGTAAAATTCGCCAGCAACTTTTTCAGAAAGTTGCATTCTTTTTTGAGCAACAATTTTTAAACCAGCAGCTTCAAATTTTGCATTGATTGCGCCGGTTAAATTTCTTTGAGTCGCATCTGGTTTGATGATCGACAAGGTCATTTGAATAGACATGTTTTTTAAAATTTTTTAAGTTGATTTTTCTTCGAATTGAAGGGCGCGGCAAACTAGGAAGCACAAGCTTTTTGTCAAGAAAGACTTGCCTTGCATTTGAAAGCGCCAACTTTAAGTTTTTTGGCACATATTTTCCTAATTTTTTTTTCAAAAAATGTCACAAAATCAACTGACTCTCGCCGAGCTTTTTGCACTGGTTAAGCATAAAATTGTCAGCAAAGAAGATGGTTCTTACTCTTACGATCTAGCCAAAAAAGGCACTGAAAGATTAACCAGAAAAGTCGGTGAGGAAGCTTTGGAAGTTGTGATTGCAACTTTCATGCATGAAAAAAATCAAGACGAAAAAACTCGCCAAGAATTAGTCGGCGAAATTTGCGATTTATTTTTCCACAGCTTGGTTTTAACTGCCGCGCAAGGCATTGAGTTTGAAGAAATTTTGAACGAACTAAATAGAAGAAATAAAATCAAAAAATAATGAACTCTGTAACACTCACAAACTCAGCTCTCGATCGCGTTCGCGAAATTAAACAAAAAGACGCTAACCACGAAAAATTCTTGCGCGTTTCAATTTCTGGTGGCGGCTGCAGCGGCTTTCAATACATTTTTGAACTCGATGAAAAATCACTTGAAGGCGACATTAAAATCGCTGAAGAAAACTCCCAAATTCTGGCAATTACTGATGAAACTTCTCTGCCATTTTTAAACGGCGCTGAAATTGATTTTGTCAAAGAGCTCGGCGCTTCTTACTTCAAAGTTAATAATCCCAACGCCAAAGCCAATTGCGGCTGCGGCAGTTCTTTTTCGGTTTAAGCATGAAATCTTTTCAACAAATTATTTTCGACCTCCAGCAATTCTGGGCAAATCAAGGCTGCGCCGTTTTGCAGCCAATTGATCTAGAAGTTGGCGCCGGCACTTTGCACAGCGCGACAGTGCTTCGCGCTTTGGGCAAAAAACCGTGGAAAGTTGCTTACGTGCAACCTTGCCGCCGCCCAACTGACGCGCGCTACGCTCAAAACCCCAATCGCCTTTCGCATTACTACCAATTTCAAGTTTTACTAAAACCAGCTCCCAAAGACATCAAAGATCTTTACCTGCAAAGCCTTGATTTGATTGGCTTGGACACCAAAAATAACGACATTCGTTTTGTTGAAGATGATTGGGAAAACCCCTCAGTTGGCGCTTCAGGTTTGGGCTGGGAAGTTTGGTTCAACGGCATGGAAGTTTCACAATTCACCTACATGCAACAAGTTGGCGGCATTGAATGCGAAATTATTGCCGGCGAAATCACCTACGGCCTAGAACGCATCGCCATGCATATTCAGGGCGTTGATTCCATTTTTGACATTAATTGGAACGGCCTTGAGGAGAGCAAAAAAATCACTTACGGCAATGTTTTTAAACAAAGCGAAATCGAAAATTCGGCGTTCATTTTGGAGCATGCCGATATTAATAACTTGTTTAAGAATTTTAGCGAAAGCAAGAAGCAATCTGAAATTCTAGCAGCAAAAAATCTGCCGGTTCCAGCTTACGAACAAGCCTTAAAAGCTAGCCATATTTTGAATTTACTTGATGCCAGAGGCGCGGTTTCAGCCAATGAACGTGCTTCTTACATTGGACAAATTCGTGGTTTGGTGAAGGCGGTGTGTGAGTTGGTGGCGGCGAAAGGATAAACAGAGTTTGCGAATAACCACTTCCAACCACTCCTTTTCAAGAAGTGGTTGGGGATTGTTATTCGAGAATTCCGACTTTTTTTTAAAAACAAAAAACAAAATTTTATGACAGAATTCGATCCAGTTCTCTACCTCGAAAAAATCATTAATTTACTAAACCAACTCCCAAGCATCGGGCCATTAGTTTTGGTGATGTGCATCTTTTACGCCTACAAAAGATTCTCGATTTTTTCCTACTTCTTCATCCTAACCATTTATTTTTTACGCTGCGATTTCGGCCAATTATTCTGGGGCACCTACGCCTTTATCGCCACATTCCTTGCGGTTCCAACCCTTCGTAGAATTGTCATCACCAGCAACCTAATTGTCTTAATCAAAAAACTTGGGCTGCTACCAAAAATTTCTGAAACCGAAAAAATCGCCCTAACTTCAGGAACTGTTTGGGTTGACGGTCAGCTATTTTCTGGTCGCCCAAATTTCAAATGGATTTTTGCTCAAAAATATCCGCACCTAACTGCTGAAGAAAAATCTTTCATGGATAATGAAACAGAAGAGCTTTGCAAAATTTGCTCTGACTACGAAGTGCAGCATTTGCGCGACTTGCCAGAAAATGTTTGGAACTTCTTACGCGAGAAAAAATTCTTCGGCATGATTATTCCAAAAGAATTCGGCGGACTTGGCTTTTCAGCTTACGCTCACAGCTGCGTAATTCAAAAACTTGCTTCACGTTCAGTGCCTTTGGCAATTACTGCAATGGTGCCAAATTCACTCGGGCCTGCTGAACTTTTAATGCATTACGGCACGCAAGCGCAACGCGATCACTATTTGCCACGTTTGGCTGATGGTCGCGAACTTCCTTGCTTTGCACTAACCGAACCAACTGCAGGATCTGACGCCACTTCAATCATTTCTAACGGCGTTCTTTTCAAAGACGAAAAAGGCGAGATCAAAATGCGCCTTAATTGGAACAAACGCTACATCACACTTGGCGCCTACGCTACTGTGATTGGAGTTGCTTTCCAACTAAAAGATCCAGAAAAACTTATTTCTGACAAAGAAGATATCGGCATCACTTGTGCTTTGATTCCTCACACCACCCAAGGTGTGCGTCAAGGTCGCAGACATGATCCACTTGCCACTCCATTCGTAAATTCTCCAATCAATGGCGAAAATGTTATTGTTGGCTTAGACACCGTAATTGGCGGCAAAGACGGGCTTGGCAAAGGCTGGAAAATGTTGATGGAATGTTTAGCGGCGGGGCGCGGAATTTCGCTTCCTTCAACTGGAACTGGTGGCTCAAAATTGGTAGTGCGCGCTGTTAGTGGCTACTCGGCAATTCGCCAACAATTTGGCACCGCAGTTGGAAAATTCGAAGGTGTTGAAGAAGTTTTAGCCCGCATTGCTTCACGCACTTACGCCATTGACGCCATGCGCGCCTTCACTGCTGGCTCAATTGACTCTGGCGACAAGCCAGCTGTTGTAACTGCAATTGCCAAATATCACGCTACCGAAATTTTCCGCCAAAACATCAATGACGGCATGGATATTTTGGGTGGTCGCGCCATTATCCGGGGACCTCGCAACCTTTTGGCAAATGCATATTTCTCAACACCGATTTCCATCACAGTTGAGGGTGCCAACATCGTGACACGCAGTTTGATTCATTTCGGACAAGGTGCGATCATGTGCCACCCTTACGCTTACAAGGAAATAGAAGCTTTGGAAAAAAACGATCTCAAAGCTTTTGACCGCGCATTTTTTGCTCACATTAATCACTTAATTAGCAACTTAGTGCGCTCGATTATTCTCTCTCTAACTCGCGGCTATTTCAGAAAGCCTTTCAAAAATGGCGTCATCGGAAAATACGAACGCAAAATCGCTTGGTGCTCTGCAACCTTCGCCTTACTTGCTGACGTAGCGATGGCAAAATTTGGCGGCAATTTGAAACGCAAAGAAAAAATCAACGGCCGCTTTGGCGACGCTCTTTCCGCAATGTATATTGGCGTTTGTATCCTGAGAAAATTTGACGAAAACGGTCGCAAAAAAGAGGAAATCTCTTTGGTCGAACATGCCATGAAAGAGCAGCTTGGCAAAGCGCAAGTTGCAATTGACGGGCTTTACCAAAATCTTTTTGGCTGCATTGGAAAATTCTTCTTATTTCCTTTTGCAATGTGGTCACGCTTCAATGCTTTTGCGTGTCCGGCTAGCGATTCTTTGGGACATAAAGTTGTTAAAAACCTTCTAAAAACCGGCGAGTTCCGCGATAATTTGACTGACGGAATTTTCGTTTCCAAAGACAAAACCGACAATCTCGGCCGCATCGAAAACGCTCTGGCTTTGAATGAAAAAGCCTTAGTCGCTTTTGAAAAAATCAAAGCCGCAATTAGACGCGGTGATTTGCCAAAACGCCGAGTTGAAGATTTGTTAGAAACCGCTCGCGAAAAATCAGTGATTGATTTGCAAGAGTTGCACACAATTAACGACGCTCAAACTGCAGTTTTAGACGCGATGCAAGTCGATGAATATTCACTGGAAGACTACAAGAAAATTTAATTTAGCCCAATGATTCTTCTAATCGACAACTATGACAGCTTCACCTACAACCTCTATCACTACTTGATCCAAGCCGGTGAAAAAGAGGTTGTGGTGAAGCGCAATGACGAAATTACTGTTGAAGAAATCAAAAAACTAAATCCCCGCGGCATTGTTTTATCTCCCGGTCCTTGCACTCCAAATGAAGCCGGAATTTGTTTAGAAGTTATTGAAAAGCTAAAAGGAATTTACCCAATTTTTGGCGTTTGTTTGGGCCACCAATCAATCGGCCAAGCCTTTGGCGGCAATGTGATAAAAACCCACCCAATGCATGGAAAAATCAGCGAAATGATTCACAGCGGCAAAAATTTATTTAAAGGCCTGCCCTCGCCTTTCAAAGCCACGCGCTATCATTCGCTAATTATTGAAAAAGAAACTTGCCCAAAAAATTTAGAAGTTACGGCGTGGACTAAGGACGGCATCATCATGGCAATTGCTGACGAGAAATTAAAAATCTACGGCGTGCAATTTCACCCTGAGTCAATTGCCTCAGAACATGGGCATCAGATTATTCGGAATTTTTTGGAATTGATTTAAAAAAAAGTAATAGGTTCCTGAGCAAAGCGCGAGCGTCGTCGAAGGGCCCGATAGCTCGAGTTTCAGGCCCTTCGACGACGCTCACGCTTTGCTCAGGAACCTATTACATTTAGAAAATAATTTATTAATGAACCTCAACCTCCTAACCCCCCAAAACTTCGAAGAAATCTTTGACCAAATCATCGAGCTAAAAATCTCTGACGAAGAAATCAAAAACTTTCTACTCACCTTAAACGAAGCCAACCTGCCAACCAACTCTTTTATCGGCGCCGTTACCTCGCTAAAAAAGCACATGAAAAAAATCGCGGCTCCTGAAAACGCCATTGATGTTTGTGGCACTGGCGGAGATCGCTTGCACACTCTTAACATTTCAACCGCAGTTTGTTTTGTGGTTGCGGCCGCCGGCATTCCAGTTGCTAAACACGGCAATAAATCAATTTCTTCTAAGTCGGGTTCTGCCGATATTTTCTCTGAACTTGGTATTAAAATTTCTTCCGAAATTTCTGAAATTGAAAAAAACTTAAACGAGAAAAATCTGTGTTTTTTATTCGCGCCATTTTTTCACGAGGCTTTGAAAAATGTGGCAGAAATTCGCAAATCTCTCGCCGTTCCAACCATTTTTAATTTTCTTGGACCCCTTTTAAACCCAGCAAACACAGAGTTTCAGCTCATAGGCACTTCTCGCAAAGACGTTATGCCCAAAATGCTCGCTGCGCAAAAAGACGCCAAAAAAATTTACATCGTACACGGTTTTGATGGCATGGATGAAATCACCCTTTGCGATAATTCTTATTTGCTGCGCTTTGAAAATGGTAAAATTTTTGAAGAAGAAATTATCAATCCACAAAAATACGGATTTAAAAAAGTTGAACTTGCAGCCTTAAAAGGCGGCGACCCAAAACATAATGCCGCAAAACTTTTAGCACTTTTAGATGGCGAAAAATCCGCCTATCACGACATCGTGGCTTTAAACGCAGCCTTTGCTTTAAAGCTCGCAGATAAGGTTAGCCAAATTGAAGAAGGTGTGGATCTTGCCGAAGAACTTATAAAAAACGGCAAGGCTAAACAGATTTTAGAAAATCTAAAATCTTAAATTTCCTTACCTTCCTTCGGTTGATCTGATGTGATTTTCTAAAGATTCTTTTATCACCTTTTCAACAAAAGGTTCAGCAACAACTCTTTCGGGAGATTTGCCCTCTTCTCTTGTTTTCAAAACTTTGTCTCGAAACTTGTTGTTGGCACTGCTAGGTCGAGTGATCGACTCTGACATCTGGAGATCTAATTCTTTAGATGCCATGGGGGGGCTCAACAAATATTTAAGATGATCCTTCAAATCAGGGAAACTCTTCAAGGCTAAATTGAGAACAAAAATTATCCTGTCGCTATTTTGATCAATCTCCATGGCGCGGTCTTGATCTCCTTCACTTAAACTTCGAAATATCTCAACAGCAGCACTAGCAGCATTTTCGTCCACATATTCAATAGCCGAATCAGCGCGTCTTTGGGATACTTTATTGACAAAACTTTTATCGGTAAGCGGCAGCCGAGAGGCAAAATGACTCCAGCCATTTCCACTATCTAAAGCATTTGGAAAGTTACTTATTTCACTTACTCGCCTCATTAATATCTGCTTTTCTGGTTCTTCAAAAATAGCTTCAGCGCTGTAACAGCTGGGCTTCCCATCACGACTAGATTCATCACCAAATATCATTAGTCGATCATCTGCTGGATCGTAAGTTACGTGAAGGCTTTTTGGCTCTCCCCAAAAAACAAATGCCTCGAGATTAAAAAAAACTTTAGAAGGAACGCTTCTAGATGAGTTTATTTTAATATCTTTAGACTGACATCCTTTCAAAAATAGTTCTTGCTTTAGACCTCCAGCCGCCACCACAACATCAATTTCATCTCCTTGGTTCAAACTTTCAAACAAAGTCTTGTAAAGCTTTTCACCATCTAAATCTTGTGGCGTATGGTGAAGTAAAAAATAATCCCCGCTTGTTCTATTTTTTATCAAAACAACGCTGCAACTATTTACTTTCGGAGCTGCAAGTATTGTGGAGCTGCTGCGATTTTCTGGTGCAATTGTCCGAACACCTACTACTTCATGTGGCTTTTTGACTTCTTCCAAAGCCTCCAAATAACTTTGTGAGACACTACTATCCAACAAGGGACTTCGATTATTTACCCCCCCCCTCACCAAAAGACATCACTCCATTGTGGTTTTCTAAAACAAAAGAAGTGTGGGAAAGTTTGCCGACATAAAATGTTTTTCCCCGCTTGTCGAACTTTAACGTCATAAAAACTCCTTGTTAAAATTTATATTTTTAAACCTGTGATTGTGCCTTTAGCGAAAAAGCTGCATCACATCATTAAAAGTGGTCAGCGCCATTAGCGCTAAAACCAAACTTAAGCCCACTTGAAAAGCGATATTTTGCACTTTTTGCGACAAAGGTTTGCCGCGGATTGACTCAATAATGTAAAAGAATAAATGCCCGCCATCTAGCACCGGCACTGGCAGCAAATTCATCACACCGAGATTTAGCGAAATCATCGCCACAAACCAAATCACCGCATCCACACCCATGTCAACGGTTTTGCCAGAATATTGCGCGATTTTAATTGGCCCGCCCAACTCTTTAACTGAGCGTTTGCCTGTGATTAACTCGCCCAAAGCTTTGAAAATTGCCTTGGTAGTTTTGTAGGTTTGAATATTTGCCTCAACCAAACTTTGGCCGAGATTTAGTTTTTTGTTAATCACCTCTGATGCACTAACGCCAAGAGTTCCCATCTTTACATCATCGCCAAAAAAATCTTTGCGGATTTGATTTCTCGGGGTGATTTTCATTTCTAAAATTTGCTCGCCGCGACCAATTTTAAAAAGTAATTCTTTGTCTGCCGAACCTAAAACCACCAAACGCATATCTTCAAAATCAGCAACTTCGCGCGAATCAATTGCTAAAATTTTATCGCCTTTTTGTAGGCCCGCATCAAAAGCGGCGCTTTCCGGCAACACTTGGTCAACTATTGGCAAAACGGTGTTTAGACCATTTTTTTGCAGCAAAAAGGTAAAAATCAAAATCGTTAACAAGAAGTTGGCAGCTGGCCCCGCCGCAACAATCGCCATTCTTTGCCAAACGTTTTTTCCTAAAAAAGATTTTTTCTTGTCGGCTTTTGACATCTTGGCAATCGCTTTCGAATCAGGCATCGAAGCACCATTGCGATCACCAAACATTTTGACGTAGCCACCAAATGGCAGTAAACATAATTTCCAACGCGTGCCTTTTTTGTCTAAACGCGACCAGAGTTGGTAACCAAAACCGAGAGAAAATTCTTCAACCTTCACGCCACACCAACGCGCCACAATAAAATGGCCAAATTCGTGAATGAAGACGATGGCTGAAATGATAAAAACAAAAGAAAGAAAATTGTGCAAGATGAGTTGAGTAAGCGCCATTGTTGAGTCTGGAGAGATTGTTATTTTTAAAATGAACGAGAGTTTTTAAGATGGGTGCGGTTGCGGAAAAGGCAAGATTCAAACTGGATTTTGGTCTGATAATTAAAACTCCTTGTCATGCTGAGCCTGTCGAAGCATGATTCTTGCGCACCGAAACCTGAATCATGCTTCGACAGGCTCAGCATGACATCGAATTTAGAGTAACAGTGGGTTTGCCTAAAACATCCGATTACTAATCACCCCGCGCACCACGCCTTCAACGCGAAAATCTTTGGCCGCTAAAAACGGCTCGAACTCGCTATTTAGCGACACCAAAATCACCTGATCTTTTTTGCTCTGCTGCTTAATTTTCTTAATTAAAATCTGCTCGTCATTCACGCACAAAACCGTCACGCCGTTTTCAGCTTTATTGGTTTTTTCAATAATCACAAAATCGCCGGCGCTGATTTTTGGCAGCATTGAATCGCCTTTCGCCTTCACCAAAAAAGCCTTGTCGGAGGCAAAACTTAAAAATTTTGTTGAAATTGGCACGCGGTCAATCGGATTGCCGTCAAGCACTGACCCTTCCGGGCCGCAGGTCGCAAGACCGTATAAATTTAGGTAAGCAATTTCTTTGTCGGGGCGTTTTAAAATTTGGTAATCGCGCGAATTATTTGGGTTCTTTTTTAAGTAACCTTTTTTTTCTAGCTGCGCCATGTGGTGCACCACAACACTAGTTGACGAAGCATTGATTAACTCTTGCAACTCGCGAACCGTCAAAGGCTCGTCAGAGTTTTTTGAAAGTATTTCAATTAATTTTGTTTGGGCGGGGTGCAGGCGTTTTTCGGGCATTTGAAAAATAGTTTGTGTTATTAATTTTGCGTTCTAGTTTTTTTAGAACATCATGAATAAATCTATTAACTCTGGTTGAAAATTTAAAGTCAAACTTTTTAACCAGAGTTAAATCGTCCTTTACAGGACGGGGTTCTCCGCAAAGGCGGGGCGCGACTCGTGTCGCGTTATCTCGAAGGGATAAAAACATTTTTAATCGCAAAAAATATTTTATGAACACGCAAGAAACTTTGACCAAAGCCATGTTAAACAAACAACCAATCAGCTTTCAATATTCTCGCCTTGGCAGAATTCAAAGCGCCAAAATCGCCAATGCTCACGTGATTTTTATTTCAAACAAACTGGGTAAAAAAACTGTAACAACTGACGTTTCATTTGAAAAAAGCGGCGTTGCCGGCTGGAAACATTTTGACATTAGCAGCATGTCTAATGTGCGGATTTTGGGTGGTGAAGAAATGTTGTCGGTGAATTAAACGACAATTTAACAAAAGTTTAGTGTCACCGCTGCGAGACGAGATAATTATTTGCCACTCTATCTCGTCACAGCTGGAACATTGCATCCAGATTTTTCGCTTTTTGCTCTTCTGCGAAACCTTTTGCTACCAAAGACTAGTACTTAAACCTACCAATCCTTTTGATTAGAGTGGGCGCACTTCTGAAGAGAGCGGTTGAAAAAAACTTTAGAGAGAACTTCATTTTAGGAAAAAAACACGAAGCGCTTTGACGAATAGAAGTGACTGAAAAAACCGAATTTTCTAAGTAAATAGAAAATCTACACACTTAACCCGACCTGCCGCCTTTGCAACAAGCCTGCAAAATCTTTCTCGATACTCGAAATTGCTGCTCGAAATTGCTGCTGAAAATTTCTGCTGGAAGATTCCTTCCTATTTATTGACAATATTTTTCGCCATTTTACACCTAAAAAATCATTTCTCTTACGCAAATTTCCTCGCTTAAATGAAAAAATTTCTACGTCGCCGCACCAAGAATGGCGCCTTTTCTCTTGTTGAAGTCTAGGTCGTTTTAATAATTGTCGGAATTTTTATTGCTGACGAAATGATTAAAAAATTTCGCATTAACGCCGCACAATCTTTAACAAAATCTTCACCCGTCGCGGGCATTAATTAAAGATTCGGCGCTTTGGCTAGAAAGCAGTTTGGACACAGCCTTTAGTAACTCGGAAGCCGAAACTGGCAACCAGCTAAGCGGTTGGAACGACTCTCACAATTCAGTTAATAAAGTTTTGGTCACAGCCGTTGGCACTGGCCCCGTTTACTCCAACACCATTAACAATATTCACGCTGTCAAATTTAGCGGCAGCACCAGCGATTATTTGCAAATTGCTGACGCCAGCTTTCTCAACAAAAGTGACTACACGATTTTGATTTTAGAAAAAAGGCTAGCCTCCGGCGGCAGTAATTATTTTTTAGGCAGCACCAGCACTAATCTTAACGACAAACTACTTTTAGGCTACAGTGCCGACGCTACGGTGATCCACGCTCAAGGCACTAACTACTACAGCCAAGCCGCCTCCACCAGCAGCTACTCTAACTCCTCCAACAAAGCGCGAATGTTTGCCTTTGTTCAAGATTCTACCTTAGGCAAAAAAACTTACATTAATGGCGTACTTGCAGCGCAAAGCTCAGACACCACGCAAATTTCGGGCCTCACCAATTTAGAAATCGGCAAAGGATACACCGGAGAGATTGGCGAAATCGCAATTTTCACCCGCGCCCTAAAAGATGACGAAAGGCAAGCAATTGAAGATTATTACGGCAAAAAATGGACGGTAAAAATTGCTCGCGATTCTGTTGCAGCTTCTGGCGGATCTTGCGTGGGCTACGTAGTAACCGAAAGCGGCTGCGACATGTCGCTAGCCAGCTGCTCAATTTCACAAACCGGAATTTCAACAACAGTTTCACCAACTTCCAGCCCAACCCCACTTTCTTGCAACGGCAACCATTACAGCGGATCATTAACCTACACCTGCATTAACGGCAGCGCGAACGTTTCAGGATCTTGCGTTTGCAGCACCGGATACACTACGCCAAATTGCACTGGCTGCGACACTAATTACGTTTCCGACGGCAATGGCGGTTGCCAACTTGCAGCTGGCTGCACTATTTCTACAACCGGAATCACCACCAGCAACGTTGCACACAATGCCAGCGGCAGCGTTACTTGCAATGCAGGCTACAGCGGCAGCATTTCTTACAATTGCAACGTCTCCAACTTTAACACCTCAGACTCAATTACTTATTCTTGCTCGGGCGGCACTTTCTCGGTCACTGGCGGCACGTCGTGCGACACTTGCGCTAGCGGCTACAGCTATTCGAGCGGCACTTGTCAGGTTTCAACACCCACCAGTTCGGGATGTCAATCTGCTAGCGAAGGCGGCTCACTAACCCTAACCGCCCCGGCCGGAAAAACTTGGCAGACCGTCAACTTTGCTAGCTACGGCACAGCCAACTCTTGCGTTCAAGGCGGCTGCCACGCTTCTAACAGCGCTTCAATCATTACCTCAGCTTGCATTGGGCAATCAACTTGCACCATTGGTGCTAACAACAGCGTTTTTGGTGACCCTTGTGGTGGCACTTACAAAAGTCTGCAGGTTAGATTGACTTCGAACTAAAGAGTTAGGTTTTTACTTGGACTTGGTTTTCAACTCACTTCATTTTAAAAAAAACCAAATTGTGAGCTTACGCTCACAATTCAAGAAAAACCTCCTTTTGCCCATTAACCTCAAGCTTCTAAGCCAGATGAAAATTTCACTCAATAATTACCCAAAAGTACTCGGCGAAGTTCACAAAATAATCAAAGAAACCGAGCAAAATATTGTCACCAATGTTAACCGTGAAAAAGTGGTAATGAGTTGGCAAATCGGCAAAATTATTGAGGAGCATTTACTAAAAAATTCTCGCGCCAAGTACGGCACGGAATTTTTTAAACAGTTAGAAAGCGACACAACAATTGCCAAAAGAACTCTCTACCAAATGCGCAGCTTTTACAAATCTTACCCCACTCTGCCAAAAGCTGAAAATGATTTAAGTTGGAGCCACTACCGCAATTTAATCACGGTAAAAAGCGCTGAAAAACGAAAATATCTCGAAGACCTCACAGTCGAAAACGACCTTGGCGCAGACAGGCTTCAAGACGAAATTACCAAAACCAACTCTAAAAAATCAAAGTCCGCTTCCAAAAAAAACTCCGGCAAACTTTTCACCTACAAAATCTCTGAAATGCCCGGCTTCATTGACTGTGGCTTTAATATTTTTTGCGAAATCAAAACCACAAAAAAGCCCGGCGAGATTGTCGAGTCGATTAAAAAATCTGAGGGTTTTTCACTGAAGAGCTCAAAGGTGAATGCGCACCAGCGCTACACTTACAAAGCCTATTTAGACCGCGTCATTGACGGCGACACTTTGCACGTGACTTTAGATTTGGGGTTTAAAATTCGGCACAAAGAAATTTTACGCCTCGCCAAAATCAATGCCCCTGAGGCTGCAACGCCGAAAGGCAAAAAAGCTTTCGCTGCTTTGCAAGAAATTTTAAAAGACGTGCCGTTTTTAATTTTAAAAACCAACAAAACCGACATTTACGGCCGCTACATTGCGGATGTTTTTTTTGGCGAGTCTTCACAAAAAGACCCGCAAAAAGTTGCAGATTTAGGGGTTTATTTAAATCAGCTGCTGCTTGATCGCGGCTTGGTTTTGAAATATTGATTTGGCTGTGGCGCTTTTGCGAGAAAGGTCTAGTGCTGCACTCAGAGCCGCAACTTTTTCAGCCACACCCGTTAAATCAGTTTCGTATTTTTCAGCTTCTGTAAATAAAGGATTTTTAACGTAGGACACCGCATATTCTTCTGGCGCAGCCACCTGCCCTGATGGCAATTCTGTTAAATATTTTGACATGCTGATTTTTTATTTAGTTAGGAACTTTTATCTCAATTAAAAACCATCTTGCGCCAGAGCTCGCGCCTTAGTGTCAAAATCTAGAACTTCTGCGATTGATTTAGGGGTTTTGTGCGAAATTTTTGCCAAAACCTGATTAACAATTTTAGTAATTTGATCAAAAGAAATTTCACCTTTTAAAAACCTTTCAACCGCAACTTCATTGGCGGCGTTTAGAACTGCCGGTGCAGAACCGTCAGTTTCTAAAGCTTCGCGGCAAATTTTTATTGCCGGAAATTTTTTTTCATCCGCTTCAAAAAAACTTAAATTTTGTAATTTCGTTAAATCCAGCGGCTCGTGTTTAATTGCCATTCGCTTGGGAAAAGCCAGCGCGTAAGAAAGCGGCACCTGCATGTCGGGGCGGCTTAACATTGCTAGAGTCGAGCCGTCTTTATATTCGACCATTCCGTGAATTATTGATTGCGGGTGCACCAAAATTTTGATTTGGTTTTTGCGCAAAGGAAAAAGGTGAAAGGCCTCAATCATCTCTAAACCCTTGTTCATCATGGTTGCAGAATCGATTGAAATTTTTGCACCCATTGTCCAATTGGGATGTTTTAGCGCTTCGGCGACGGTGATTTTTGAAAAATCTTTGTCGCTGTTAAAAAACGGACCGCCTGAGGCTGTAAGTGTCACCGACTCAATTTCATTTAAATTTTCACTTTCAAAAATTTGAAAAATCGCGTTGTGCTCTGAATCAACCGGAATGATTTTGGCGCCACTTTTTTGCGCTGCGGCGTTTAAGAAAAATCCAGCGCAAACCAAAGATTCTTTGTTGGCGAGCGCGATATTTGAACCAGCCTCAATTGCGGCGAGCGTTGGCAACATTCCAGCCGCTCCAACAATTGCTGAAACGAATAAATCGCACTTAATTTTTGCCACTTCCAAAATTGCTTTTTGACCGCAGAGAATTTGGCAATTTGGCAAATTTTTTAGCGCTTCTTGTAAACGCGAAAACAGCGCTTCATTTTCAATTGCCACGTAAAAAGGCTTCAATGCCAAGGCTTGAGCAATTAAAGTTTCAACATCACTACGCGCCACTAAAGCCAAAACTTCAAAGTTTTGCGGCGCGTTTTTAATTACCTCAATGGTGTTTTTTCCAATTGATCCGGTGCAGCCAAAAATTGAGATTTTTTTCATTTTACTTCTTTCTTTTTGAACTTGGTTTTGACTGCTTTTCTTGCACATCAAGCCCCTGATATTTCTTTGCTTCTCCGCCAATTAAAGCTTCTAAATCCATCGCTTTGGCCTGAGTTTTATCAAGCACAAAAGTAATTTCTGGCACCACGCGCAAAGTCAGTCGCTTCGCCATTTGATAACGAAAATGCGGCGCCATGGCGTTTAATTTCTCAATAATTTTTTGATGCATTGGCTCATTGCCGAAAATATCGATGTAAATGTAAGCGTTCTTGGCGTCAGGGCTAACATCGGCTTGCAAGATTGTGATGTAGCTTCCAGGCACCGTTAGAATATCGTCACGCATGAAAATATCGCACATTACACGTTTGAGATTTTCACCGATTTGGAGCTGGCGTTGCGATTTCATGAAAAATTTAATTAAGTTTTAGAACCGTTTATACTGATGAATTCCCTTCATCACAATGTCAAAAGTGCAAAGCTTAATTGATTGTGGATTCATAATGTCGGAGCTACGAACCAAAGCCGTTAAAGCTTTGCGCTCATCTTCGCTGTAAGATAAATATTGGTAATCGCCGGCATTGTAGGGATGTTTTTCAAAATACATTTCGGTTTCAAGTTTACCGAATTTCGGATGGTAAAGATTCATGTTAATATGCGGCGCACGCCCCGGAACCGCGCCAGGCATAATTGTAATGAAGTGGTAATTGCCCAAATTGTCGCTCACGGTGCGCCCCGACATGCTGAAATATTTATCGAGATATTCGCTGTCTGGCTCAAGCAAAGTGTGATATTTTCCTGCCGCATTTTTTTGCCAAATTTCAATCACCGCGCCGTCAATTGGCACGTTGAAAGAGTCGGTGACGGTGCCTTGAATAAAAATAATTTCGCCAAAAGCGCGATAAAATGAGCCGGTTTTTTTGGCTAAATTATTGGTGGTAGCAAAAGTGTCTGGCATCGACAAATCAGCGGCAAAAAAGCGTGACGGGGTTGGTGTTTTTGGATCAAAAACTGAAGGCGCTTCTTTGGCGTAGCGATTAACGGGATTACCTTTTACATCTTTAAAGGCGGCAGGAGTGACAGTTTCAATGGCAAAAGCCGTAACACAGGTTAGTAGAAAAAAAGCTGTAAGAAAAATCTTAATCATACTTTTGGCAGAGTAACTCCGGTTTGTTTCATGTATTTGCCGCTGCGCATGTCGTAAGAAATTTCGCAAGGTTGGTCGCCTTTGAAAAACAAAAATTGGCAAGCGCCTTCGAAAGCATAAATTTTGGCGGGAAGCGGCGTGGTGTTAGAAAATTCTAAAGTAACGTGACCTTCCCAACCCGGCTCCAGCGGGGTTACATTAACGATAATTCCGCAACGAGCATAAGTTGATTTGCCCACGCAAACCACCAAAACATCTTTAGGGATTTTGAAATATTCAACGGTGCGAGCCAGCGCAAAACTATTTGGCGGAATAATGCAAACGTCAGTTGTGCGATTTACAAAACTAGTTTCGCAAAAGTTTTTCGGATCAACAATTGCTGAATCGATATTTGTGAAAATTTTAAACTCGTTAGAAACACGAGCATCGTAGCCGTAAGAAGAGTTGCCATAAGAAATTATTTTTTCACCTTTAGCATCAAAGCGCACCTGCTGCGCTGCGAAGGGCTCAATCATTTGTTCACTTTTAACCAGCGCAGCAATTGATTTATCAGAAAGAATGGACATTTTTTTTGATTAGAAATTTGTGATTTTAGCGAGAAGTTACTTGCCTGTAAGGGGAGCGGTTTTTATAAAAAAAGAATCTCAATTCGCAAATGTAAAACTGCAGATTTTTCAGTTATCTAGTAATCGCATGGACCCCGTCATTCGACGGGGTGACAAATTAAACTCTCTCTCGGTGTCACCCCTTCGAATGACGGGGTCCAGACGAGCTTTGATCAATACTCACAACCAAAAACTTAAAACAAAATGCACGACATCTCCTATCTGCACGACATCTTAATCTTGCTATTTGCTTCCGTTCTAATCGTCATCGTTTTTAAACAACTTGGACTCAGCCCTGCCCTTGGATATTTAGTTTCTGGCGCCGCCATCGGGCCTTTCGGGTTTGGGGTTTTAACCAGCACTGAAACTACTAAATCAATCGCCGAACTGGGAATTGTTTTTCTGCTTTTCGCTATTGGTTTAGAGCTCACTTTCAGCAGGTTGTTAGCGATGAAGAAGTATGTTTTGGGCTTTGGTAGTGCGCAGGTAATTTTTACCTCGCTGGCAATTTCAGTTATTTCCTCTCAATGCTTTGGCCTTTCGCTAGAAACCTCAATCATCATTGGTGCGGCTCTATCACTGTCTTCAACTGCAATTGTAATGCAGGTAATCGCTGAACATTCCGAGCAATCAACTCGCGTTGGTCGCTTATCTTTTTCGATTCTTCTGATGCAAGATTTGGCGGTGATTCCGATTTTGGTTTTGCTTCCTTTGCTTGCTAAAAAAGAACTCAATGTTTTTAGCGCGCTCGGCGAAGCCTTGCTCAACGCTGCGATCGCGATGGGCATTATTGTGGTGGTTGGTCGCTTAATGTTGCGTCCGATTTATCGCTTAATCGCTGAAGCAAAAAGTGACGTGTTATTTTTGAGCTTCACTTTGATGATTATTTTGGGCTCCTCTTTTTTAAGTAATTACATGGGATTGTCCTTTGCCCTTGGCGCTTTTATCGCTGGTTTGATGGTGGCAGAAACCGAATATAAATATCGCGTTGAAGAAGAAATTTTATCGCTGAAGTCACTGCTTTTGGGATTGTTTTTCATGACCATTGGCATGTCTTTCGACTTTGATTTATTGATCTCAAGCTTGCCCTACATCGTGATGGTTTCGCTCGCGCTTATCGCCGTTAAAACTGGAATCATCGTGCTACTTTGCAAAATTTTTCGCTTTCCAATTGCGCCAGCAATTCACACCGGACTACTTTTGTCGCAAGGCGGCGAATTCGCTTTCGTAGTGTTTTTGATGGCAGTGCAGCAGAAATTTATGGATAATGATTTGTCGCAATTTTTGATGACAGTTGTGACCTTCACCATGGCGCTGACGCCTTTGCTTGCAGCTACTGGGCGCAAAATAAAAGCCCATCTCTACACCAAAGAAGTGCTGCAAGACAATCAAATTAAAAGAGAAATTGGCGATATTTCAAAGCACGTAATTGTGGTTGGATTTTCTAAAGTCGGCCGCATCGTTTCTTACATTTTGCGTAAGCGCGGCATCAATTACATCGTGCTTGAAAATAACCACCGCTCGGTGCGAATCGAAAAAAATAACGGCTACAACATCCATTACGGCGACGCCTTAAATGTTGATATTTTGCGCTACGTTGGCATTGAGCGCTGCGAATCAGTGATTGTAACGATGGAAGACGAAATCGCCTGCATGAAAATCACCAGATTTATCCACGAAAATTTCCCCAATGCTGCGGTAATTACGAAATCTGAAACCATCCACAATGCCGACCGTTTTAAGAAAGTCGGCGCGAGCTTGGTTGTGTCAAAAAACCTAGAAACCGGCCTACAATTAACCCACGCGGCCTTGACGTCAGTTGGAGTTAGCAACGGCGAAATCAACAACGCTTTGGCTGCATTCCGCGACATTAATTCAGACGTAATGCGCGATGTAATTCTCTACGATGAAAATAGCGGCGGGGAAGAGATTTTTGAGAAGAAGTAGTTTTCCCTAAAACACAGGCTCAGCATGACTTGGGTGAGTGAATGACTTAAAAGGAAGAGAAAATTGGAAAAGAAAAAAATCGTAAAAAATAAGAAGAGATTTTTTCTAAGTATTTTGATTGCTGGTGGGGCTTGGAAAGTGGGTCGAGGAAGGCGCGTATTTGATATAGGTAACTGGCGAGAGCTACTTTCCAAGCCCCACCAGCAATCAAAAGACGACGAAAAAAAAGAATTGGTCGGGGCGGAGAGATTCGAACTCCCGACCCTCTAGTCCCAAACCAGATGCGCTAGCCAGACTGCGCTACGCCCCGAAAAACAATTCTTGAAAGAAAAATTTGTAGAAATGAAAGTGATGTCGCTTTGTAAGAAAAAAGCGGGCGCGAAATAAACAAACTACCACACCAAAAGTCAACCCATGTTTTCCTCATTATCTAAAAAAACTTCGTCATTTTTTTTTGCGACATTTTTTGCTGCGATTTTTTTTATTACCAACCCAAGTTTTGCTTGGACCGGCTACGATTACGAAGAAAAAACCAGCATCGAAATTGAAGAAGGAAATTTAGTTCGCGAAGGATTAGTCATTCAATTTTACGATTACAAATTGGATAAATATCACGCAGCAAAGATCATTTTTGTTGAGTCGGTAGTTGATGGAACCAGAATTCAAATCAAAGATTTAGACGCTAAAAAAGAGCGAATTTTTATAATGCAACCGGAGTAATTTTTGAAAGAAACTATTGAAGGATTAATCACTTTTTTGGCACCCGATTTTGTGCATGGCGATGATCGTGGCAAGCTGCGCCAGCTAGTTAGCAGCGGTTGGAATCAAGTAAATTTTATCAACTCAAATGCTGGCAGTATTCGCGGTGGACATCACCACAAAAACAACCGCGAAATGTTTTTTGTGATTTCGGGAAAATTTAATCTAACCCTAAAACTCAACGAACAAAATATCACTTTTGTGATGGAGCCAGAAGATCTTTTTATTATTGAAAAAAACGTCTCACACTCTTTCGAATTTTTAGAAGAAACTTTGCTAATCTCTCTTTACGACAAGGGTGTAATCGAAAAATCCGCAACTAAAACCAATATGGATATGTATCAAGATGCCTAAAAAATTTTTAGTAATCGGCGCGTCCGGATATATCGGTTCATATTTTTTACAAAATATTCTCAAAACCACTTCCAGCGAAATTATCGCAACTCACACTCAAAATTCTTCTCCATCGATTATAGATGATCGCATTAAATGGATGAATTTGGATGTGACTGATTTTGCGGCGGTGGACGCTTTTTGCAATGAGCTAGAAAAATCCGGCGCTAAATTTAATGTGATTTATTTATCAGCTTTTCACCATCCCGACAAAGTTGAACAAACGCCAAAACTAGCTTGGAATATCAATATTGTAGCACTTAGCAACATCATCAACAAGCTGCCAAATATTAACACTTTTTACTATTCATCGACCGATTCAGTTTACGGCGAAAGCGTTGATAATTACCACTTCACCGAAGAAGACGCTCATCACCCGCTTAACGAATATGGCCGGCAAAAGTCACTGGCCGAGCAGATTGTTTTGTCTTACCGCCACAACGTAATTCACTACCCGTTTTTAATCGGCACTAGCCTGACCAAGAAAAAACATTTCTACGATGTGATTGTGGACGACTTGAAAGCCGGCAAAAAAGTTGAAGCTTTTTGTGATTCTTACCGCAGCTCAATCGATTTTAATTCTGCCTCTTTATATTGTTTGCAGCTCATTGAAAAGTTCGGCGAAGAAAATATCGGCGCTGTAAACATCTGTTCTGACGCCGCTCTTTCTAAGGAAGATGTCATTTTGCAAATCGCTAAAAAACATGGCTTTAGCGCTGAAAATATCGTGCCGATTTCGGCGCAAAAAATGAATAATATTTTTGTCGCAAAAAGAGCTAACAGCACCCTGATGAACAATTCTAAAATGAAGAAGCTGCTTTCGCTTACTTCGGTTGAGTTAGTTATTTAAAGTTTTTAAAAAGCACCCCTACCCGTAAATATTTTTATCAAAAAATGACAGTAAATCTAAAAGAAAAAACCCTCGGCATTCTTTCATCTTGGACAGAAAATTGTGGCAACGCCTCTTACACCCAGCAGCTTATTGAAGAGCTAGCTCCCCATTTTAAAAAAGTTGAATGTATCCATTTGGATCAAGATTTAATCCATTCTGGCGTTTCAGTTGACGCCAGCATTATTGAACAAGTTAAGAAATATGATTTTATTAACCTACAATATGAAGCCGGTCTTTACGGCAAAACCACCAAAAAAGCTCACCGCTTAATTCAAAAGATCATTAATAATCACGATCACGTCACAGTTGCAGTTCACTCGATTTTCATCAATAATACCATCAACCCAAAAGCCCGATTTGCTGAACTAAAATTTAATATTCTTAGAAAACTCAATAAAATTGGCCTCTTAAAAAGCTCAATTTCTTCATCTGAATATTCTTATTTGCGCTTTTTATTCTTTGTTTCAAAGGCTGTAAAATCCGGTAAAAAAATTCAATTTATCGTTCACCGCAAAGAGTTGGTTAGATATATGGCCAATTTCGGCATACCAACTATTCATCACCCCATCGTCTCTGCAACCAATCGAGATATTGCTGAGTTAAATGGCCCCTTGGAAAGAGATATTTTTATAAAAAAATACAATCTCGATGCATCTAAAACTTACCTAGGAATTTTCGGGTTTTTAGCCGGCTACAAAGGCTTTGACGTGGCACTTGATGCCTTGTCACTTTTGCCCGCAAATTATGAATTAGTTATTTGCGGACAAAGACATCCAGCAAGCAACAAAGCCATCATGAGAAATCGCAGAGATAAAAAAGCCGCACCAACACCCATACCTGCACGCGAATTTTCTTCTGATACTCAAACCCAGCTTTTAAATTGGATCGTCACCGAAAAAAAATTACTCAATCGCATCCACTACATTAACCACCTAGTTGACGAAGAAGATTTCAAACAAGTAGTTGCTGCCGTTGACGTTCCTATTTTCCCTTACTACGAAGTGGGACAAGGTGGTTCGGGCCCAATCTCTTACGCCACCCATCTAAATTACGGCGCTAGAATCATTGCTTCTCGCACCAAAGCTTTTGAAGAATATTCGCGCGATTATTACCCAAAATGCATTACCTTCTTTGACCAAGGAAACCACTTAGAGCTTTCGCAAAAAATTCAAACCGCGCCATCTTTGCGAGAAAATATTTTGAAAGCGCAAAAAAACTTTGGCGTTGATACCAACATTGCCACCTATCTCAAAGCCACAATTAACAGCGCTTAGGCTTGAGAGAAAATGAAAAAAATTAAATTACTTTTTGACACGCAGCAGCTTGATAATTTCGGCAGCGGCAAACAAACCGGTCTTTACCGTTTCGCTGACGAAGTTTTCAAGAAGCTGGCAAAAAGTGATAAGATCGAGCTTTACTGCTATCTCGACAAGAAATGCAAAAACGTTAAAAAATATTTGGAGCTCAATTATCCAAATCACCAAGACAAAATCATCTACCTGCCCGGCCTTACCAAGACTTCACGCGATCGCAATTTTCTTATCCGGTTAAAATCAAAAATTCACACTTTGCTGCTGGCCAAAAAATATGGCAAAATCGTCAGTAAATTTGATTGGTACTTTTCACCTTTTAACCCGGTGTCTCCAATAATTTACAAAAACCTCAAAAGCTCAATCTTCATCCACGACCTGATTCCGATTGTTTGCAACGACATCACCTGCTCTAAGTTTAGCGCCTCTTACAAGAAATTTATCGCGAACATCAAATGCGATTTTGTCTTTTTTAATTCCAAGGCCACACGAAACGACTTTCTAAAATTTCGCCCCGATTTTGCTGAGAAAAAAACTTTGGTCACATTACTTGCAGCTGACGCAAAATTTAAGCCCTGTGCCGATCAAGCCCTGATCTCTGGCACTTGCGACAAATATCAAATTCCCACCGCCAAATATTTTCTCTCGGTTTCTGACTTCAATCCGCGCAAAAATATTTTATTTACGATCAAAAATTTTCTGCGCTTTGCCAAAGAAAATAGCCAAAACGACATTTCTTTGGTGCTGGCCGGGCCCAATAAAAACATGAATCGCGAGCTTCTTGCCGATTTAGAGTTTTTTGCAGAATTCAAAGACAAAATCATTTTCACCGGCTTTGTCGATGACGAAGATTTACCAACTCTTTACAGCGGCGCCTTGGCTTTTATTTACACATCTTTGTACGAAGGCTTTGGCCTGCCCCCACTTGAGGCAATGCAAAGCGGCACGCCAACAATCACCTCCAACACTTCTTCACTTCCTGAAGTAATTGGTGACGCCGGAATTTTAATTGACCCAACAAGCGATTCAGAATTGGTAAACAGCCTAAAAAGAATTTGCGAAGATGAACCTTTAAGAAGCGACTTGTCAAAAAAAGGCATTGAAAGGTCTAAGAATTTTTCTTGGGATTCTTTATCAAAAGAACTCATTACCGCTTGGAAAAACGAATCATAATTCAACTTAATCTATGCTAAAAGAAGTCCAAAAATATCTCACTTACTCGTTGCCGGCAATTTTTATATTAAGCGTAACAGCTCTGTTAATTTTTAAATCACCGCTTACCAGCATTGCAAATCGCACTTTCGAAGAACCTCAAAACCAACTGCATATTTTCAATGGCTACAAAATTGTCGGCAGCTCTTATGAAGTCGAAGTTGCCTTTCTTTTGCACGATTCAGTCGATACTAAGAATGATCTTAAAAATACTCTGGCCTCTTGCTACGGAAGGTGCCTTCGAGATAAGAAATGCGTCGCAGTCTCATCAGACATAAAAAAAGAAAATGGCAACTGCATCATTTACACTTCGATAAAAAAAATACTTAAGGATCCTCAATCCAAAACTCTCTTTCGCTTTAGCGATAAGAAAGAGCACCAAAATTATAGCATCATTCCCGGTTACGATATTTTTTCACATAACATCGCAGATTTTAGCATAGATAGCGAAGAGCCATTCAAAACCTGCCGCCAGTCCTGCCTAGACAATAAAAAATGTCGCAGCTTCGCAGTTGTCGAAAATAATAAAAAATATCACTGTTGGCTAAAAGATATTTTAGAAAATCAGGATTTCATATTTACCAAAAACAAGAAAAAATCTAGCGTTTATTTCGGCATTATCATTGGTCGCTAATCAATTTCTAACTATGTTTCTCAACAAAATCGCGCAACAAAAGCTATCTCTTAAGATTAATTTCAGCGTAAAATTATCCGATATTTTTCTTCTCCTTTCTGCTGCTTCATTGATGTGTGGCGTCATTCTATTTGCCCATCTAAACGAAGATGCCTTTATAATTTTCCGCTCAATTGAAAATTTTATAAATGGTTACGGCCTGCAATATGTAATTGATGACCGGTCGCAATCTTACACCGATCCTTTGTGGATTATTTGCCACGTATTACTGCGACTTGTTTTTGGCGATATCAGACTGGTCTCAATTTACTTTTCCTTCGCCTGCACTCTCGCAATGATTCTGGTGATTGTTTACCACTTCAAAGCCAACCGTTGGCTGATTGCGTTTTTTATTTTCATCCCCCTCAACCTCTCCGTTTCTTTTTTAGAATATAGCACCTCAGGCCTTGAAAACCCTCTTTCACATTTTTTAGCTGCCTGGTTTTTTTGCACCTTTCTCAAAGAAGAAAGCTTAAAAAATATCAGCAATCAGAAAATATTTTTCCTATTTACCCTAGCCTGCTTTGCTATTTTAAACCGCTTCGACACAGTTATTTTTTACGCTCTTCCTTTGCTCTACATCGCGCTCATTAGAAAGAATGGCTTCATCAAAACCTCGCTTTTGGTTGGTTTAGCTTTTTTTCCACTATTTGTCTGGCTTGCCTTTGCCACATTCTACTACGGATACCCACTACCTGACACTTACTACGCTAAGTTAGTAGCCGACACTCCTGCAAGACTTATGATATTTTTCGGCTTAAATTATTATTATCGTTTTGCCGAAATAAATTTAAGCAGCGCCTTTTTAATTTTAACTTCACTGATTTTCTCCCTCACCTTTTTGATAAAAAAGTTTAGCTCTATAAAGCTTAAATTTTTTTGCGACGAATCACTGGTAAAAACCGCCTGTATCACCCTTTCATTGATGTTTTACCTTTATTACTGCCTAAGCATCGGCGACTACATGCTGGGCCGCTTTTTTACTATTGCCTTATTGATTTCAACCATCTTGTTGGTTCACAATTTTTTACAAAGCGGCATAAAAGCACCAGTTTTATCAGCGCTTTTTGTCATTTTAATGGGCCTTAGCACCTTCAATCATTTTGAGCATAATTTTATTTATAAATGCCGCCGCGATGTCGAAAATGGCAATTGTGAAAAAAACTCTTATGAGTATAAAAGTGGGACCCACATTTACCGGCTTTTTGGCCAATCTTGGAATTTTATGCATCGCGATCATATATCAACCGACTGGCAAGATTTAGGATGGATGATAAAAGTAATGTCACAACTTGAAGACACTAAAAGACCACTACACCTTACCAATTATTCAGCTGGTGTAATGCCATTTTACGCTGGCCCATATTATTGGATAACCGACCAGCTTGGTTATACCGAACCTTTCTTGGTAAGGCTGCCGGCCGCATCTCACAATCCGGGACATTTTGTCAGAAACTTGCCTGAAAATTATCTTGATTGGAGATTTAACCAAGCAACCTCTCTTGATAGTGATTTAGCCCATTACTACAACAACTTAAGAGACATTAAAACCCTGCCTCTCTTTAGCGGCGAGCGCCTTAAAAAAATTATGCAATTTAACGGCGGAGCTTACGACAGCTACTTGGATCGCTATACCACCCAAACTTATATTCCCGACATGTTAAAAAAACCGCACTATCAAAACCCGGTTTTGGTACATTGTGAATTTTTTACAAAATTAGAGGGATCAACTTTCGGCACTCCATTTCGCAGTTTCATCTGCAAAGCAAGTAGGTCTTAATGTCAAACTCATCAAAAATTTACCTTCTACCTTCAATCTTCACATTGCTGGTCTTGGGATTAATTATTTTTAAGGTCCCGCAAGGCGACATAAAAAATTACAAACATCTTGAGCCGCAAACCAAGCTTCACGTCTTTGAAGGTTATTCAATCACCGGCAACTTTTACCAAACCAAAGTTAGCTATTCCATCAGCAGTACGCCTTCTCCCCAAGTTCAAAAAATCGAAAACACCATCGCCGCTTGCTACGGCTACTGCCTTAAAGACAAAAACTGCCTTGCCGTATCTTCGAGTGCCAACACAGAAGACGGTCAGTGCCAGATCTACACTGCAATTGAACGCATTGTTCAAGATCCAAGATCCAAAATGATGCTGCGCTTTAGCGAAAGAAAAGAACATCTTGGCTACAACGTCCTTTCAAATATCAACCTGGCCTCACACAACCTCGCAGATTTTGAAATAGATCAAAATGACGAGCCGACCGAAACCTGTTTTGAGCTGTGCCACAACAATAAATCTTGCGCCAGCTTTGTTATTCAAAGAACCAAAAAAACCTACCACTGCTGGCTAAAAGACACTTTTGCCAATCAAGATCTCACCATTTCCAAAAAGAAAAATAACCCCAACACATTCCTTGGCATCATTATTAACCGCGTCTCGTCATGAAATTTTTAACAACTTTTCGCCAAAAAAAATTATCCAATATCAGCTTTTATTCAGCCGATATTTACCTTTTTCTAGCCGCATTTGCCGTGATTTGCGGCGCGATTTTGTTTGGAAACATCAATGAAGACGCCTTCATTATTTTTCGCTCAATTGAAAATTTTATGCACGGCTTTGGCCTGCAATATGTAATTGACGACAGGTCGCAATCTTACACCGATCCTTTGTGGATCATTTGCCACGTCTTGCTGCGCTTTGTTTTTAGCAACATCCTCTACGCCTCGATTTTCTTTTCGCTGCTCTGCACCGCACTAATGCTTTACGTAATCTCGCGCTATTTTAGCGCCACTAAATGGCTGGTCACTTGCTTCATTTTTATTCCGCTGGCACTTTCAATATCATTTTTAGAATACAGCACCTCGGGACTTGAAAACCCCCTGTCGCATCTTTTAGCAGCTTGGTTTTTTTGCATTTTTTTCAAAGAGCCGAGCTTAAAAAATATCAGCAATCAAAAAATATTTTTCCTCTCCACCCTCGCCTGCTTGGCGATTTTCAACCGTTTCGACACGGTTATTTTTTACGCCGCGCCTTTATTTTCTATCGCGCTCATCAGAAAAAACGGCTTCTTTAAAACCTCAATTTTAATCGCCTCTGCCTTCACGCCACTTTTACTGTGGCTGATTTTTGCTACATTTTACTACGGCTATCCTCTGCCCGACACCTATTATTCCAAACTTGCAGCCCAAACGCCGGAAAAACTCATGCTGCTATTTAGCCTGAATTATTACTACCGCTTTATCGAAACTAACCTAAGCAGCGCCTTACTAATTCTTGGCTCATTGGGCTTTTCTCTTTTTGTAATTTGCAAAAAAATCATTACGCTGAAAGCCGCTTTTTTCAAAAATGAAGCAGCGCTAAGAACCAGCGCCGCCGCCGTTTCAATCATTCTTTATTTAAGCTATTGCCTGACCATTGGCGACTACATGCTGGGGCGCTTTTTCACCATTACCTTGTTGGTTGCGCTACTACTTTTGGTTTATAATTTTTCTACTTACGAAAATTTTGGTGAGAGAAAAAATAAAATATTTTGCGGCCTTTTTGCCCTGATTATTCTCGTAAAAATTGCCAATATTTTTAGCGGTAATTTTATTTACAACTGCTCCCCAGAGCACATAAAGACTGACTACGAGTGCAAAAAAAAGAATGCTTATCAGTGGAAAAGCTGGGTACATATTTATCGCACATTTACGCCTTCTTGGAAACTTACAAAAAATTCTCACATCGCCCAAGACTGGCCCGATATCGGCGCCATGCTGAACGTAGTTTCAAAACTCGACAGCACCAAAAGACCATTCCACTTCACCCACTTTTCCGCTGGCGTCATGCCCTTTTACGCCGGAGAATATTATTGGATCACCGACGAACTAGCCTACACCGAGCCTTTCTTAGTAAGGCTACCGGCGGTATTTCACAAACCCGGACATTTTATACGCAGCCTTCCTAGCGGCTATATTGACTGGAGATTTAACGATAAAGAACGGGCACTAGATTCAGATTTAAAATATTATTACAACAATCTGCGCGACATTAAAACCCAACCTCTTTTCAACATCTCGCGCCTAAAAAAAATCATCGCCTTCAACAGCGGCACCTACAACGACTATCTACACCGCTACATCACCAACTCGTACATACCAAACATGCTAAAATCTAAAAACTACTCCGAACCACTACTTGGCGAATGCAACTTCATCACCCGAAGCAACGGCTCAGCTTTCGGCAGCCCCTTTCGCAATTTCATCTGCGATAAAGTTGAAATCACCGACCAGCATTTGTCTGAGAAGTATCACGATTTGACTAAGTAGTGTTAAGATTGGATGAAGTATACCTACTGACCTTTTTTAGCAGCTAAAAAATAATCCATATTCCTCTCCACCAAAGCCATAATCGTGGCTTGCGGGTTGGTTCCTGGCGCGGAAGGAATAATGCTCGCGTCGCAAACGGTGATGTTTTCTAGCTCTTTTAAACGCCCAAAAGAATCAACCGGGCAGAAACTGCTTTCGCCCATGGGAAGGGAGGAAAACATGTGGATGGTCATCAGGTTAAGATTTTTGAAATTTTTGATCTCTTCATTTTTGTACGAAGCAAAACCTTCATGGCCGAAAATTGACGGATAGGCGAATTTGGCGCCCGCTGCAAACATTGCTTCAACAAGCTTATTTAGCGCCTTGCTTAGTAAGGCTTTGTCGTGATCGGTGAATTTTACTAAAACAATTGGGTCGGGCAAAAAAGGTATTTTAAAAATTCTCGCCTTTCCTTGGGGGCGGATCATGGCGTAGTAAATGCCGCAATATTCGTGCAGGTTGAACATCCAGTTGCGAAGCTGCCAATCTTCGCTTAAAAACATACCAAAAAAGCCTTTGGTAAAAACCGAGCCGCCAATTCTAATTTCGGGCGCTAGTTCAGTGATTGCGGCACTTGGCACCACTGGCGGGTTGGCATTGATTTTGTGATTAAACAAAGCGCCAACTTTTAGGGTTGGATGAAATTGCAAAGTTTTGCCCACCGCTTTTTTAATGCCGCTTTTGAGTAATAAAAACGGGCTGTAAATTGCTCCACCCGCCAAAAATAACTGCTCAAATTTTATGGTGACGCGGTATTTACCAAGCGACAAACACTCCACTTCGTAGGCTTTGCCGTTTTTATATTTAATTTTTTGCGCTTTGAGATTGGCAAATAACCGCAAACCATCTTGCAACATTTCGTCTAAAAATATTTTGCTCACCGAACTTTTATTGCCGCTTGCGTCATAGGCCACTTGCAGAGTTTGTGACTGCCAATTTAGTTTTTTTGCTGCCTCAGTTAAAATATCAGAACTAGGGTGAGAGCTTGGCTGCGTTGGACAAATAGCACTAAACACTTTGTCGTAATAGCCACTCAAACTTTCTTTGGAGAATTCTTTAATCTGATTATTTTTTACCCATTCATCAATCACCTGCGGGTGGCTTCTTTGCATAATGCCGCTATTTATTTCTGAGCCGCCGCCAACCGCGCTGCCTTCAGCGTATAAAAGTGAAGTCTTACCAAAAGCAGTGGTAATGCCACCATTGCGCCACAAACGGTTTATTTTGCGGTGGTTTTGATATTTTTGGCTTTCAGAGGTTTTGATGAAATCGCCCTCTTCAATTAACAAAGTGTCAAATCCCGCCGCGACTAATCTTTTCGCCGCAGTTAAGCCGCCGGGCCCTCCACCAATCACTAAACAAGAGCAAACAAAAACGGTGCCGTCTTGGGAAATATTGTAGTTATTTTTCATCTTGCCTCCTTGTCGCACGCGTAAATCAAACTCATCGAGCGGATGAAGCTGATAAACATTCTGGTTGTTTTGGAGAGCTTTTCAAAATTTGTAATGAAGCGAATTTTGCGATAATTGGATTGGCCCACCAAACAAAAAAGGCTGGCGATTGTGAAGCAAAAAGTCAGAAATTTTAAACCCAATTTGATGTGGAGTGGGGAGCGCTCAATTTGTGCAATCACGAAGTCGCAACAGCCCTCAACGTAGGGCAAAGACTTGTCGCAAAAGATTGCTAAAATAATCGATTTGATGGTTTTGTAAAATAAATTGATGCGCAGAAAATCGCGAATAAATGCCAAAACTTCGTAGGCAAAATGAATGTATTTACATTTGTAGTAGCACAGCCTTTTGACGATAAAATCATTTTTAGTGATTTGATATTTCACCGCTGCCAGTTTTTTAATTTCAAAACCAACCGACTTAAAACATAGCTTGGCGCGTGGCGCGTGAAGATTGGCGCTTACCAAAATAACATTTTCTAGCGGCCAAAGCGTTTGGCTGCGCAGAAACTCTTTTAGCAAAACTGCGTTACCTAAAGTGTCGATGTAACCCTGATGATGCTCAGAAGGCGTCACAGTAACATTTTTACAGCCCTTACTGCGCAAATATTCTCCCGCCAATTCTTGCTCGCTAAAATCAGCGCCAAACTTGTTGGCCGGCGCTAAATAGAGGGCGTCATTTTTATATTCTTTGATGACAAAATCTAAAACCGCTTTGTAAACAAAGGATATTTCATTTTTGACGCGACCTCGCTCATCCGCTGCAATGCCGTCTGGAACAATGACGATGTTTTTGCTCATTAGAGTAATTTGGAAAACATTTTTGCTACTTTCAAAATGCCTTGTTTCACCGGGCTTTTATGCGCTGATGCCGACTGATCGACTTTCTTTTGATCGTAAGATTTAATGAACCAATCGTAAGCTATTTTGAACATTTCTTCGTTGCTGTATTTCGGGCGAAATTCCAACGCTTGGTAAACATATTCTGAGTCAAAAACGAAAGGCTTGTGGTAAGTTAAATAGTGCCACGGGCTTAGAGGAGAAAGGCCGAGTTTGTCGAACATCAATAGCGAATAAATTGTTAATTTTTCTGGCAAGGATTTCACTTTGCTGCCGGTGTTGGCATAGTTACAAAGATTCTGCAAATCATCGCGCAAATTGCCATATCTGTCGGTTCCCATGTTGTAAACGCCGGGCTTTTCCATCATGCAGGCTCTGATGCTAACGTCAGAAAGATCTTCAACATGGACAAATTGAAAAGGGAAATTGCCTTTGCCGATGATAAAAATATTGGCGCCGTCTTTGATCCAATCGAAGAGAATTTCGAAAATTCCCAACCGCTCAGTTCCGATGATGGTTCTTGGTCTGACGATGGCGCATTTCATACCGTCAGCTTTAGCCATTTCGGCAAGCACGATATTTTCGCCGTCATATTTCGACTGGCCGTAAATTTCGATTGGGTTGCGCTTGGTTTGTTGGGTAATTGGCATTTGATCCGGGATGCCATAAACCGCGCTTGATGACATGTGAGAAAACATTGCCACCTGATTTTCTTTGGCAACTTTCATAACGATTTCGGTGCCGCCAAGATTAACTTCTTTATATCTTTGATTAGCTTTCGATAAAGGCACCAACGCCGCGTTGTGATGGACGTATTTGATGCCTTGCATGGCTTTCTTAACATCTGCTTCATTGGTCACATCACCCAATAAAAATTCTACTTCTTTAGGCAAATCATGATTTTGCCAAATGTCGAGCACCCTCACCTTTTCACCTTTTTCAATTAGTCTTTTAGCAATTACCGAGCCAACGAAACCCGAGCCACCAGTTATTAAATGTGTCATGATTATTTAGTTAAAAATTGTTGAGAAATGCACCAGCCAATACTTTCTTTCATGCCGCTATATAAGCTGAATTGCGGCGAATATCCTAGATCATCTTGAGCTTTTTTTATGCTGCAAAAAATGTTTTTATTCATCTCTGACAAGACGTGGATTTTTTGCTGATAGAGCCCACTTTTTTGCAAAATACTGTCAGCTATAAATGCCAAATCAGAAATAATTGACGGCAGTTTTATTGAAGTGTTTTTACATTTGATATTAAATTCTTTCTCCATCACCTCTCTAACAATCAATACTATTTCTTTCATTGTATAAGGCGCGCTATCTGCGATCCAATAAGTTTGGCCGTCTGCTTTCTCTTTAAGCGCTGCTAAGACAATTCCTTGCGCTAAATTTTCAGTATAAACCATCGATCTTTTATTATTGCCAGCGCCGACAATAGGAAATTTTCCATCGCGGATCATCTCAAAAAAAGTGGTCTGGCGCTGCGGCTGGTAAGGTCCGTAAAACCATGGCGCTCTGATGATGGTAATTTTTGGTGTGTGATTATGGCGCATAAATTCTTGAGCAAATTGCTCCATCAAGAATTTCGATTGGCCATATTTCATGTAAGGATTGAAAGGAGAATCTTCGGTAAAAATATCTTCGTCTTGGTTAGATTTATTGCAGCCAAGCGGTGAGTTTGACGACATTAACACCAACTTTTTAGCGCCAAATTTTGCGCAAGATTCTACCACATGTTTGGCACCGAGATAGTTCACATCAAAGAAATCGCTGGTTCTGATTTTTGGGTGAATAATTCCCGAAAGGTGAATTACCACGCCATCTGCTGATTGTTTGAGAAAATTTTGCACCGACTCAACTTCTCTGATGTCGCCAAAAAAAATATTAACTCCAATTTGCTTTAACAAACTCACGTCGTCTGTGGGTAGGCAAAAAACATTAATATTTTGCGGCACGGTATTTAGCTTATTTTTTTGGTCTAAAATATATTCCACTAACTTGCGTCCCAGCCAACCGTTAGCCCCGGTAATAAAAAAATTTTGCATTTAAATAAGAATTTTTAAAAAAGGTTTCAGAACTTGATCTTTGGTAAGGTCTTAACAGAATCACCAATCTTTCTTCACATTTTTCCAAGCAAATGAACTATCTCATCATCATAACCAGCGTACTTCTAAACGCTTGTGCTCAGCTTTTTCTTAAAAAAGGCATGAGCCTGATTGGCCGAGTTAATCTCGATGAGGTTAATTATTTTGACCTCGGTTTTTCCATGATAAAAAGCCCGTTTTTAATTTCGGGCTTCGCTTGTTACGGCCTTAGTTTACTTGCTTGGATGATAGCGCTGTCTCGCGTAGAAGTAAGTTTTGCTTATCCTTTTTTGTCGATTGGCTACATCATTACGCTGTTTTTTGGCTATTATCTTTTCCACGAATCAATCAATTCGTGGAAAATATTTGGCATGATTTTCATCCTATTTGGCGTAATGATGATCGCAAAAGGCGGCACTTCTTAAAGTAATTTCTGACCAAAAATTAAACACAGAAGCAGCGTAATTCCCCACAAAACTATATTAATCAAAAATACAAGATCCTTGTAAAGAATAATGCCCGACTCACCAGTATCAACAGTGTCTAAATGAATTGCCTGTAGATACCTAAATATTCCAAACACCACAAAAAGATTGGTTAAAATAAAGTAATAATTACCCGTAATATTGACCATCTCATTAACATACATCACATAGCAGGAAATTGCTAGAACCGCGGCGATCACGATAAATTTATCCAGCATAATCAAGGTATATCCTTTTAGGGATTTGCGCAGGTAGCCGTCAGTTTCAAAATCTTTTCTGCGCTTAGTCAAAGCCAAAAACAGGCAAATCGTAAAGGTAAGAAGAATAATCCACTTTGAGGTTGGAGTAGAGAAACAAAACACTCCAAATAGCACCCTCAAAACAAAACCTAGAGAAATCATCATCACGTCAAAAATCGCAAAATGCTTAATTTTAACGCTGTATAAAAGATTGTTAAAAACATATAAAAGCATGATGAGCAAGGCCCAATCGTTGAAAAAGCTTTTCACTAAGCACAACGAAATCGTCACAAAACCAGCTGCGATTAAAATTGCCGAGAAGACTGAAATCTTACCACTTGGCAAAGCTCGTTTTTTCTTTTTGGGGTGATGTTTATCTTCTTCAATATCGCAAATATCGTTGAGGATGTAGATCGAACTCGAGATCAAACAAAAGCTCGCAAGCGCGATAAATAAAGAAAAATAATTGAAAAAGTTAAATTCTAAGAACTTCAACGACAGCACAAAAGGTATCGCAACAAAGCTATTTTTGATCCATTGCTTAACTCGAATAAATTCCAAGATAGTCAAAATCTTACTCATATTTTCGATAATAAGGTTGATCCACTTTTAGTAAAATTTCTCGGTCACCCGAAGAATCTCCAAACCCAATGCTGTAGTAATTTTCTATCGCACCATATTTCTCAACAAAACGATTCACCTTTTCGGCACCGTGGCAATTTTTGCCCTTGAGCTTTCCCGTAACTTTGCCCGCAACTACTTCCGCGTCAGAGCCCAAAACATCTTCAAAGCCGTTTACCTCAGCCCAAGGCCTAACCCAATCTGCGACGCTGGCGGTAATAACAACCATTTTAAATCCGCTATTTTTGTAAAATTTAATTTTGGCAACAGCTTCGTTTTTTAGAATTTTATCAATTTCTTGCGCAGAATATTGGCGGCACAGATTTTTAAAATATTCATAATCCATTCCGCCGTAAAAATGTTTTAAAAAACTTTCTTTAGCCTTGGTGTTGGAGATAATTCTCGCCTTATACATCAAAAGTTGCGGCAAGATTTTCAGCAAACCAGCGTAAAATTTTAGCGCGCCAAAATGCCATTTCGCTAACTCCAGCATGGTGTCTTTGGTCGTGATCGTTCCATCAAAATCGAAGATCACTATGGTTTCTTTAGTCATTCCCAAAGAGGCTTAATTTTTTTAAATCTGCTGACTCTTGCACAAGAAACTGCTGCGCAATTTTTGCTTTTTGCGCCGCCTCAATATCGGTTTCTTTGTCGCCAATTATCAATGATTCTTGAGGGTCGATGTTGAATTCTTCAATCGCTTTTAAAATCATGCCCGGATTGGGTTTGCGATCAAAAGAATCTTGGCGATATTTTTCAATTTTTGATTCTAGGTGATAAGGGCAGTAAAAAACTTTGGTGATTTTTATTTGGCGCTTAGCGAATTCATTTTTCATCCATTTGGTCAGTTCTAAAAACTGCTCTTCGCTGTAAAAACCCTTGGCAATTCCGGCTTGGTTGGTCACAACAATTAGCAAATATCCCAAATCTTGCGCCCGTTTGCACAACTCAAAAATTCCTTCAACAAATTGAAATTTAGAAATTTCAAAAACATGACCGTGGTCAATATTAATAACGCCGTCGCGATCGAGAAAAAGTGCTTTGTTTTTTATCAGCTGCGGTAGTTCTTTTTTTGCTCTGGCGTAATCGTCAGGAATGCCAATATCGATAAAATATTCATTCACGGTAAAGCCTTGTGGCTCTAAGCTTTTAAGATTTTTCATTAAAAAATCTGATTCAAAAGAAAAGCTTTCACTAATTGCAAATTCGCTAAAAATTTTTGGATCTAAAACGTAAATTCCACCATTAATAAATCCTGATTTTTGCTCGCTGGATTTTTCTTCAAAATTTTGAATCAGAGAATTTTCATCAATCACCACGCGGCCGTAGCGGCTGCAATCATCCATTTTACGTAGCACCAAGGTTAGGCGCGATTTTTTTTCAGCAAAAAATTTGAGTAAATTTTGATAATTAATTTGCAAAAAAGTGTCGCCGTTAACCACCACAACCGGCTTATTTTTATCGATGAATTGTAGCGAGTTAACAATGGCACCCCCTGTGCCCAAAGGCTTGTCTTCTCTGGCGTAAGAAACCTTCATTCCCAAAAAATAATCGCCGAAATGCTCAACGATTTTTTCTTGCAAATATCCCACTGACAAAACCACATCAGTTGCACCGAAATTTTTTAGATGAGTTAGAAGATAAGATAAAAATGGCTTACCAGAAATATCAGCCATTGGTTTTGGCACATCTTTTACAACTGATTGCAACCTAGTGCCGAAACCTCCGGCGAGGATTATTACCTGCATGATTTTTTGGCTTTGCTTAGAGATTTTACTATTTTTGTCTAAGCGGATTGTGAGTTGCGCCGAAGAAATCTTCTTCAATCAAAGCGCAGATAATGTGACCAGAAGCGATGTGACCTTCTTGAATTTTTGGGGTTTCGCCTGACGGAATATTAATTTGATAGTCAGCCATGGCACCCATATCGCGGCCGTCTTGACCTAAAAATCCGACAGTAATAATTTTTTTTGCTTTAGCTGATTTAAAAGCCTCAATGACGTTTTTGCTTCTGCCTGAAGTTGAAATTCCAATCAAAACATCGCCTTCTTGACCAACCGCATCAACTTGGCGCGAGAAAGAATAAAGATAGCCGTAATCGTTACCAATTGCAGTGATTGCCGAGGTATCAACTGTCAACGACATGGCGTTTAAAGCTGGGCGATCGTAAGAAAGTTTGCTCACTAATTCTGCAGCTAAATGTTGTGAATCAGCAGCACTTCCACCATTGCCACAAAACATAATTTTTTTGCCTTTTCTTAAAGCCTCGATGCAAACATTTGAAATTGCGATAATGTCATTTTGCAATTTTTGATCGACTAAAATTTTTTCAAAAAGATCACGGGTTTTTGTAAATTCTTCGATGATGTAAGCTTTCATTTTTTTAAAATTTTTAATTTAGAGAGCGATACGCCAGCTTTGGCTGCCATCTTCAACAAAATGGCAAGGCATGGTTCTTCCTTCTTTTTCTTGCTCCAAAAGGCGAATAATTTTTATTCTTTTTGATGGTGGTACCAAAAACATAATAAAGCCACCACCACCTGCGCCTGATATTTTTCCAGCCATGGCTCCGGCTTCCATTACCATGTCGTAAATTCTATCGATATTTGGGTTGGAAATTTTTGATGCTGAGGCTTTTTTAGCCGCCCAACCGCGACGCATTGATTCGGCGATTGCTTTGATGTCACCCTTTAACAAGGCTTCTTTCATCTCGAAAGCTTCTTGTTTTATCGCCAGCATTGACTCAGCAGTTTTCACAGAACCACTTTCCATACCGTTGCTTTGCTCTTCGATAATACTGCCAGAATCTCGCGACACGCCAGTGTAAAATAAAACCAAAGATTGCTCAAGCTCAGACATAATCCACCTGCGCACTTTCAGTGGGTTGATGATGGTTTTGTCATCCTTGTAAAATTCCATGAAATTTACGCCGCCGAAAGTTCCGGCATATTGATCTTGCTTGCCGCCCTTCATGCCAAGATCGATTCTCTCAATTTCGTAGGCCAAATGGGCAATGTCGTAATCTCCAAAAGGAATCGAGAGTAATTCAGTATAAGCCTTGATGATTGAAACCACCAAAGTTGAAGAAGATCCCAAACCAGACCCCGGAGGCGAATCACAGTAAGTTGTCATCTTAAAAGCGCCAATCGGGCGGCCCTTATTATAGTCTTTTACGATGCGGTTATAAATTGCCTTGTGCAATTTTAGGGGCCCGGTTGGTTCAATGTAATCAACAATTCCGGTTTCAAATTCGGCGTTAATGTCGGGCGCGATAAATCTGATTTTGCCGTCATTTTTTGGCTTGATAGTGCAACATGCGTAAAGGTCGATTGTAGCATTTAAGACACAGCCGCCATGAATCGAATAAAATGATTCAATGTCGGTGCCGCCTCCAGCAAGACCTAAACGAAGTGGTGATCGCGATCTCACTAAAAATGATTCTGACATGGATTTATCTAGTTAAAAATTTCTCGCCTTTAGCAACGCGTTCGCGCCAGTAGTCTAGCAAATCTTGCATGATTTGTTCGAATTTAATTTCTGGCTTCCAGCCGGTATGCTTTTCAAATTTAGCAGTGTTTGGAACTTGCAAATCTGCGTCAATTGGGCGCAGTCTATCTGGATCAGTTTCAACTTTGATTTTACCTTTCATGGTCGAAATCGAAATTAGATAATCTAGCAAATCGCGAATCGTGCAGCTGAAAGTGCCGCCGATATTGTAATATTCACCCGCAATTGGATTAACCGTAACTAGCATGTAGTAAGCTTTTACAGCGTCCCGCACGTCAGCAAAAGTGCGCAGAGAATCAAGATTTCCAACTTTCACAACTGGCGGAATCAAACCCGCTTCAATCATTGCAATTTGTTTGGCAAAAGTACTTTCAGCAAAAACATCGCCACGTCTTGGACCAGTGTGAGTAAACATACGAGTTGTCATAACAGTCAAACCATAAGCTTCTGCGTAATAACGACCAACCAAGTCAGTTCCAACTTTCGAAATTGCGTAAGGAGATGCTGGGTGAAAACTGCACTCTTCATCAATTGGCAATTTTTCTTTTGGCACGCGTCCGAAAACTTCACTTGAAGCGCAAACGTGAATTATTGGTTTGATTTCTGGCATTTTTCTAACTGCTTCTAAAATGCGCGCTGTGCCTTGGATATTAGTTTCAAAAGTATCAAGCGGAGATTCAAAACTGGTTTGTGGATAGCTCTGAGCTGCTAGGTGAAAAATGTAATCTGGTTTCGATTTTTTCATCACATCATGAATCGAAATGTAATCACGAAGATCGCCGTAAAGTAAATGAACGCGATCTTTTTTATTAATGCGCTCAAGCAGGTGAGAAATATTATCTAACGGACTTCTCCAACGGCACATTCCATAAATTTCCCAGTCGGTATTAGCCAATAAAAAATCAGCAAGATGGGATCCAACCATACCGGTAATGCCGGTAATAAGTGCGCGTTTTTTTGTCATTTTAATTTTGATTTTTTTACTAGAGGGCGGAAGGCGAATAAAGATCTATTCGCAATCAATAATTTCAAGAAATATTTTCTTCCAAAAGAAAATTCAGCCCATAATTTTTGCACATATTCCCCTCTCTAATTTTAAAAATTCAAAACAATGTCAGACCTTATCCCCTTTGACCAGCGCGATGGTTTTATTTGGTACAATGGAAAATTCGTTGAATGGAAAGACGCTAAAGTTCACGTCTTAAATCACGGCCTGCACTATGGTTCTTGCGTGTTTGAGGGCGAAAAAATTTACAATAAAAAAATCTTCAAAAGCCTTGAACATTCTCAAAGATTACACGCTTCCGCAAAAATTATGGACTTCAATTTGCCATTTTCAGTTGAAGAATTGGAAGCCGTAAAAAAAGAAGCGGTTGCAAAAAATAACATTGTTGACGGATACATGCGCGCCTTTGCGTGGCGCGGTTCTGAAAAAATGGCAATTTCTGCCCAAGGCAACAAAATTCACATGTCGGTAGCTTGCTGGCCTTGGCCTCCTTACTACTCGGAAGAGGCGCGCCGCGCAGGATTAAAATTAAAATTCGCCAAATACAAACGCCCTTCCCCTGAAACTGCACCAGTAGCTGCAAAAGCTGCGGGCCTTTACATGATTTGCACAATTTCCAAACATGAAGCTGAGCGCGAGGGTTTTAACGATGCCTTGATGCTTGATTATCGCGGTTTCTTGGCCGAAGCAACGGGGGCAAATTTATTTTTAGTAATGAAAAACGGCGAATTACACACGCCACTTCCAGATGCTTTTTTGAATGGAATCACACGTTTAACCGTGATCGAACTTGCCAAAAAACGCGGCATTAAAGTTGTGGAACGCCACATTAAACCGGAAGAATTAAATGATGCCGCCGACGTTTTCATCACTGGCTCTGCTGCTGAAATAACTCGCGTTGGCTCAATCGAAGACAAACATAACTATCCAGAACCAAGCCAAATTACGCTTGATTTGATGGATGATTATCATCACTTGGTGAGAAGCTAATAAAAGCCAAATCCAAAAACCCGTCATCTTTAAACAAACAAAGCTGACGGGTTTTTTGTGAAAAAAACAAAAACCATGAAACAAAAAATTCTCAATATTTTTGCCGTCACTTTTTTAGGAATTTTTTGCATCACGCTTTTCACAGTTGCAACTTCCAAACCCGCCAGCTCACAAAGCCAATATTTTCGCGTTAAGTCTCACCTGCAATTCAACAAAAGCTTCTCTGGCAAAACCTCAGTAATTGACGGCGATTCAATAAAAGTTGGCGACAAAGAAGTGCGGCTTTTTGGTTTGGATGCGCCGGAATATAATCAAAACTGCTTCGATGAAAAAAATCAGGAATATGCCTGCGGTCAAATAAGCCGCGATTTTTTATTTGACCTAGCTCAAAAAAAAGAAGTGAAATGTATGTACGCCGAAAAAGACAAATACGATCGCTTTCTTGGCAAATGCTTTGTCGGAGCAATTTCAATCAACGAAGAATTAGTCAAAAATGGCATGGCGGTGATTTACAATTTCACCGAATCTGACGAAAAAATGGATAATCTTGAAGAAACCGCCAAAAAACAAAAACTTGGAATTTGGCGCGGCGCCTTTCAACTGCCAAAAGAATATCGCAAAAGCCATCCGCGACATAATTAATTTCAGCGCAAAACTGCACTGCAAAAAATCTAAAAAATGACACAAGAATTTATCAATCAATGCCAAAGAAATCTTATCGATTTAACCGCAAGAAACGCGCTGATTAACTTCAAATTTAATTCTGCACATTCTTACTGCCAAAGCAGGGTTGAAAGCTCAAATCAAAACCCCGCTCAAAGCTTTGTTGAAATTGCCATTAAAAAACCCGAAAACTCCAACGATTTTGGAGCGCAAGAAAAGCTAAAAAAGTTAAAGAAAATTTACCTAAAACAAGAAGAAATAAAATCAGAAAAAGGCTTCAACCCAAGCGCTTACGCTTTTTGGTTTTTTAAATATAAAGACAACGACCAAGAAAGATTTG
>CANEVP010000010.1 GCA_947442475.1 Rickettsiales bacterium | reverse complement strand
TCTGATCATAGCCTCTTTTCTCAGCTAAACCGCTTTTTGAAAGGAATGTAGTAATTGCAGCAGTAAGTGTTGTTTTACCATGATCTACGTGACCAATGGTTCCAATGTTTACGTGTGGCTTGTTGCGTTTGAAGGCTTGCTTAGACATATTGATGTTACCCAAAATGATTAACGATAAATAATTTTAAAAGGCTCGCGGCACTATTAAAATTTTATTCTTTTAAGAATTGCTCTATAAAAAAAATTTCGAAAAAAATTTATTACAAAATTTTTTCGGAATTTTTCTTGTATAATTAATTGATCAAATAACTCTACTAAAAAAGTATATACAAATCTTGCAAAACCGAGGGGTGATGCATCTTGACATAACTACTGTTCAAGAGCGAGGTCGCGCATTGTGGAAATCAAAACATATTGTGCAAGAGAAATATTCAAATATTTCTAATAAATTTTTGAATATTTCTCAATGCTCCAATACTAAGGCGCGAGGCTCTAATCTAGAAAAACTAACTATGCTTTTTTCGCTTTAATTTCTTCAGCAACTGCAGAAGGAACTGGTTCGTAGCAATCAAATTCCATGCTGTAACTTGCACGGCCTTGCGAAAGAGAGCGCAAGCTGTTTACATATCCAAACATTGCAGCAAGGGGAATCTTGGCAGTGATTACTTGCGCAATATCGCGTCCTTCCAAATTTTGAATTTGTCCACGACGAGAGTTAATATCTCCAATTACGTCACCCATGTAATCTTCAGGAGTTACAACTTCTACTTTCATGATTGGCTCAAGAATGATTGGGCCAGCTTTTTCCATTGCTTCGCGAAATGCTGAACGAGCAGCAATTTCAAACGCTAGAACACTTGAATCGACATCGTGATAGGCTCCGTCAAGCAAAGTTGTTTTCAATCTTACAACTGGGAAGCCAGCCAAAAAGCCAGTATCTTTCGCAGATTTTAAACCTTTTTCAACACCTGGTATATACTCTTTAGGAACACGTCCGCCGACAACTTCGCTTTCGAAAAGGAAGTTATCTTTTGAGTCGGATGGCAGTGGTTCGAAAGAAATTTTGACTTTTGCAAATTGTCCAGAACCGCCAGATTGTTTTTTGTGAGTGTAATCAATTTCAACTTTTTTAGTGATAGCTTCGCGGTAAGCAACTTTTGGCTGACCGATATTTGCGTCAACTTTGAATTCACGCTTCATGCGATCAACAATGATTTCGAGGTGCAATTCACCCATTCCACGAAGAATTGTTTGCCCAGATTCTTGATCAGATTCAATGCGAAGCGACGGATCTTCTGACGCCAAACGTGACAAAGCCATGCCCATTTTTTCTTGGTCAGCAGTTGATTTTGGCTCAACTGAAACTTCAATTACAGGCTCAGGGAAAATCATTCTTTCCAATATTACATTGTAATCAGGCTCAACCAAAGTATCGCCAGTTGTTGAGTTTTTTAAACCCGCTAGAGCTACGATATCACCAGCGTAAGCTTCTTTGATGTCTTCACGGTTATTTGCATGCATCAACAAAATTCTACCAATTCTTTCTTTGGAATTTTTAGTTGTATTTACTGCGCCAGTACCACTCGCCAAAACGCCTGAGTAAATACGTACGAAAGTCAGAGATCCGACGAATGGATCGGTCATGATTTTGAAAGCCAAGCCAACGAATTTTTTATCACCACAGTTAATGCTGATAATTTCATCAGTTTTACCATCAATTGCCGGAATTTGTTTAATGTCTTGCGGGCTTGGTAGATAATCGACAACCGCGTCTAGCAAGGGTTGAACACCTTTGTTTTTGAAAGCAGTTCCATTCAAAACCGGAACGAAAGCACCAGTGATTGTAGCTTGACGAATGCAGCGCTTAAGATCCGCTTCAGTAATTGGCTCACCTGCCAAATATGCTTCCATCAAAACGTCATCTTGTTCGATTGCAGCTTCAACTAAAGCTTCACGATATTGTTTTGCTTTTTCCAAATGATCAGCAGGAATTTCTTCAAGTGTATAATCAGCTCCCATGGTTTCGTCTTTCCAAACCACAGCTTTCATTCTAATCAAATCGATTAAGCCGCCGTAATCTTCAGCTTGATTGATTGGCAATTGAATTGGAACTGCACGAGCGCCCAATCTAGCTTTCATCATGTCAACGCAACGATAAAAGTTAGCGCCGGTTCTATCCATTTTGTTCACGAAACACATTCTCGGAACTTTATATTTATTCGCTTGGCGCCATACGGTTTCTGATTGCGGCTCAACACCAGCAACTGCGTCAAAAACTGCAACCGCTCCATCAAGAACGCGAAGAGAACGCTCAACTTCAATAGTAAAATCTACGTGCCCCGGAGTATCGATAATGTTAATTCTGTGCTCTTTCCAGAAACAGGTTGTAGCAGCAGAAGTGATGGTAATACCACGTTCTTGCTCTTGCTCCATCCAGTCCATTGTAGCAGCACCGTCGTGAACTTCGCCAATTTTGTGCGACTTTCCAGTGTAAAATAAAATACGCTCAGTTGTGGTAGTTTTACCGGCGTCGATATGCGCCATAATGCCGATATTACGATATTTTTCGATTTCAATTTGACGTGCCATAGGACAAAAAAACGGTTGTTGAAGTTGTAACTTGAAAGATTTGGAAATTGTAAAAAAGCTAGAAGAAGCCTGCCTTAAGCGAACATCCATAAACCATAGGGGCGGCGCAAGTTAGTTTTCGATTTCTAATTGACAAGAAAATTTTAGCCCTCTTCACGCATGTAAGAATGGTAAGAACAGTAGTGGTATTTACGACGTAAACGCTCAATCCACGGATTAAATTTTGCGGTGTTTTTATATTTCAAAATTCTGATTTGATAATTTTTTGGATGACAAGAAATCAAAAAATAAAAATACAAATTATACTCAGCAACTCCGCAAGTCCCTTCACGATTTTTTAAAAAAATTTCATAAAATTTACCGCCACTAAAATCAGTATTCTCAACTTTTTTCATCAAATCTTCGATGATGTGGCGCTGAAACAACATGTGATGACAAACGCCAGAAACATTCAAAAATTTATGCGGAAAATAGCGCTCAATTTCCGGTAAAATTTTAATGATATGTTTGAAAGTTGTTTGCTGAAATTCGGACTGATCTAAATCTTTATCTTTGCTTAAATTATACAGTGGCGAGCCTTCGGGAGAAAAGAATTTCACCTTGCGATAAAAGACCGTATCGGCATCCAAGATTAAAACATTTTCAGAAATGTCAGGGATCACTAAGCAAGCATAAAGCTTTAGCAATTGCTGATAATGCCAACCAACTCTTTGACCACCTAAAATGTCACTAATTTCTTTGTAAGAAAATGGGTAAAGCTCTTCATCAAACCAATCAGCTTTATCGGTATATTTTTCTTTGGAAACAACGATGATTCTACGGATATTTTTAGCATTTCTTTTAATGCCGGCAATAACGTAATCGAGCGTCAAAATGTCTTTCTCATGAGCCGGAATTACAACATCAATTAATTGCATCACTTAAAGAAATTTAAATAAAGAAACGGGCAATAAAAAAGGCGGCCACTTTTTCAAGTAACCGCCTTCTTTTTTACAGAATTACCATCTGTAATGGGCGAAAGCTTTGTTGGCTTCAGCCATTTTAAATACTTCTTCTTTCTTTTTTGCTGCCCAACCTTTGTTTTCCAAAGATTCTAAAACAACGGTAACAACTTTGTTAGAAAGCTCTCTGCCTTTGATATTTTCAATGGCAGTTTTAAGCCATTTCAATGCTAGAGCTGAGCCGCGCCTAGCAGAAACTTCTACTGGGATTTGGTAAGTAGCTCCACCAATACGGCGAGATCTAACTTCAACTTTTGGAGTAACATTTTCCAAAGCTTCTTTGAAGATTTCGATTGGGGCTTTTTTCAATTTTTTCTCAAGATTGTCGAAAGCTTCGTAGATTGCTTTTTCAACAACTGATTTTTTACCGTCATTCATCAAACGGTTAACGAATCTAGAAACGATTACTTCGCCATATTTGGCATCTGGAAAAATCTTTCTGATTTTTGCTGCTCTTCTTCTCATGATTTATTAAACTATTTAGGTTTTTGAGCGCCGTATTTTGAACGGGCTTGTTTACGATTTTTAACACCTTGGGTATCCAAAGATCCTCTCACGATGTGGTAACGCACACCCGGCAAATCCTTTACACGGCCGCCACGGATGGCAACAACAGAGTGTTCTTGTAGGTTGTGGCCTTCACCTGGGATATAAGCAATAACTTCAAATCCGTTAGTCAATTTAACACGTGCAACTTTACGCAAAGCTGAGTTTGGTTTTTTTGGAGTTGTAGTGTAAACGCGAGTACAAACACCTCTTTTTTGTGGGCAGGCTTTCATCGCTGGAACCTTGTTCTTAGCGGTCTGCTTCTCTCTTGGCTTTCTAATAAGCTGATTAATTGTAGGCATGAAATGCTGTTCTTGTGTAAGTTGGAAAATTAAAAAATTTTGAAAATTTCTTATGAAAGGGGGCGGCTTTTTAGGTTTGCGAAAATGTTAGTCAACTAAAAATATCTCAAGATTTCTAACAATTTTTTTAACTCAAAAGCAACTCACCTTCAATTGGAATAAACTTCGAAGCTGCTGCAACAAGTGAATCAGCCGTAAGCTCCGCAACACCATAAACTTCAACTTCGCTATCAAAATCTTTTCTGACTTTTTGCACCAGCAAATCGAAATCTCCATCACCCGAAAGCAAAATCACCACATCTGATTCTTTGGCAAATTCCATTACATCCAGCGTAATTCCAACATCCCAATCACCTTTTGCTGAACCGTCACTACGCTGAATAAAAGGTTTTAATTTTATCTCAAAACCAATGCCGCGCAAAATATTTTGAAACTGTTTTTGTTTTTCGTCGCCGCGACCAATGGCGTAAGCAAAAGCTTTTACAACGCGACGATTTTGTGTGGCCTTCGCCCAAAAAGCATTATAATCAAAATGCTTTTGGAAGCGCTGTTTTGTAGTGTAGTAAATGTTTTGCACATCGACAAAAATCGTAACGCTTTGCATGAAGTTTTAATTAATTTTTTAAGAGACTTTAAATCACGACTATCGTTCTTAACTATGCAAGTGATCCAAACATTTTAACAAATTTTCAAATTTATGACCATCTCAATGTATCAATCTTCAGTGCCTGTTTTCATTCGTCAGCTGGGCAATCTATCAGCAATTTTAACTAAAGCAGCAGCGCATGCTGAAGTGAAAAAAATTGATCCGACAGTTTTTATTAATGCCCGTTTATTTCCCGACATGTTTCCACTTTCACGCCAAGTACAAATTGCCTGTGACGCTGCAAAAGCCGGAGCTGCAAGACTTGCCGAAATTGAACTTCCAAGTTTTCCTGACGTTGAAACCACTTTCCCAGAACTTCAAGAACGCATCGCCAAAACCATTAAATTTTTGGAAACTATTAAACCCGAGCAAATCGACGGCAAAGAGAATCTGCAAATCACTTACATCCAACGCGACAAAGAAAGTAAATTTATCGGCCAGCCTTATTTATTAAATTACGCTTTACCGAATTTATATTTTCATATCACTGCAACTTACTCAATCCTAAGACACCTTGGTGTTGAAATTGGTAAAAAAGATTTCCTTGGAAATCTCTAAAATAAAAAAGCGCGGATGGCCAATTAAGACCGTCCGCGCTTTTAAAATTTACTCTAAAACTAATTACAAATCTTTAGCATTTCCCGCCAAATAATCTGCAACACCTTTAGCATCAGCTTTCATTCCTTGCTTACCTTTATTCCAGCCAGCTGGACAAACTTCACCATGCTCTTGGAAGAATTTTAGTGAATCAACCATGCGCAAAGCTTCGTCAATGTTGCGTCCAAGTGGAAGGTCGTTCACAACTTGGTGACGCACAACGCCTTCTTGGTCAATCAAAAAAGTGCCGCGCAAAGCAACGGCTTCGCCCGTTAAAACGTCGTAGTCACGAGCGATTGATTTAGTTAAATCAGCAACCAAAGGATATTGAATTTGGCCAATGCCGCCTTTGTTAACTTCAGTATTTTTCCAAGCTAAGTGCGAGAATTTTGAATCAACAGAAACGCCAATTACTTCAACACCACGATCTTTGAATTCTTGCAGGCGATTGTCGAAAGCGATGATTTCAGAAGGGCAAACAAAAGTGAAATCAAGCGGGTAAAAAAACAAAACACCGATTTTTCCTTTTAAATGAGCATGAAGATTAAATTTTTCATTGATTTCGTTATTAGGCAAAACTGCAGCGGCAGTGAAATCAGGAGCCATTTTTCCAACTAGAACTGACATGGTTTTCGAAATTTATTTTGAAGGGAGTTCGAGTGAATTACTCGGGTAAAGATAACTTAAAAACGAAGTGCCGAAAATCAATGTGCGATTTGAAGAAAAATCACCATTATTACCCCGAACCTCTCGAAGACTGATTCTTGGCACGTTCCACAATCACCCTTCGAGAGGCTCAGGGTGACATTGAGTTTTTTTACAATTTAACTCAACTTTCTCAAAGATTTTAGTTGGCATTTGAGAGCGTAAACTTAACTTCCAAGCCCTCGAAAAATTCTTCTTATTACAAAAATCAATTCTCTTTCCAAAACCATGTCTCTATTAGATGCAAAGCCTATTTACAAACCTTTTAATTATCCTTGGGCATATGATGCCTGGCTTAAACAACAGCAAATTCATTGGCTGCCGGAAGAAGTTCCTTTGGCAGATGACGTTCGCGATTGGAAACATAATTTAACTGCTGGCGAAAAAAATCTTTTGTCGCAAATTTTTCGCTTCTTCACCCAAGCTGATATCGAAGTTAATAACTGCTACATGCAGCATTATTCACGCGTATTTCAGCCGACCGAAGTTAAAATGATGCTCGCTGCTTTTTCCAACATGGAAACTGTCCATATCGCAGCTTACTCACATTTGCTCGACACCATCGGAATGCCAGAAACCGAATATTCTGCCTTCATGAAATACAAAGAAATGAAGGATAAATATGACTACATGCATAAGTTTGGCGTTGGCACTAAAAAAGACATCGCGACTACTCTAGCAGCATTTGGCGGCTTCACTGAAGGCTTACAACTTTTTGCTTCTTTCGCAATTTTGTTAAATTTCCAACGCTTTGGAAAAATGAAAGGAATGGGTCAAATCGTGGCTTGGTCAGTGCGCGATGAAAGTCTTCACACCAATTCTATCATTAAATTATTCCGCACTTTCGTCCAAGAAAATCCTGAAGTTTGGGATGAAGATTTGAAAGGCCGCATTTATGAAGCTTGCGCCACCATCGTGCACTTTGAAGATGCTTTCATCGATCTGGCTTTTGAACTGGGCAACATTGAAGGCCTAACTTCACGCGAAGTTAAACGCTACATCCGCTACATCGCTGATCGCCGTTTAAACCAACTTGGTCTAAAAGATATTTACATGATCGACATCAATCCTCTTCCTTGGCTTGATGAAATTTTAAATGGCGTTGAGCATACCAACTTCTTCGAAAATCGCGTTACTGAATATAGCAAGGCTTCTACAACCGGAACGTGGGAAGATGTTTTTGAAGAAATCGACAAAGGTCGTGAAAAAATGTTAGCGGTGTAAAATGACAAACAAAATTAAGATAAAAATTTTCATCACAAATTTCTTAATTTTGTTTTTCTTTACCAACAATTCCTTCGCCTCAAACAGCCGCAATCTCACAGTATTTGCCGAGCCAAATATGTCTTTGGCTCTCACCAAAATATCTCGCCTCTATTCACAAAAATCTGACGTAATAGTTTCTGCAAACTTCAATTCTTCTGCCGAATTAATTAACAATATTGATTCTGGTGAACCTGCTGACGTTTTTATTTCTGCCCACACCGGCTGGATTGAAACCCTGCGCCAAAAAGGCTTGGTTGACGTTTACAATGTTGGCTTCATTGCCAAAGATGTGCTGGTTTTAGTCACTTCAAAATCAAATCCATCTTTGCCACAAGAGCTGCGCCGCAAAAATCTTTCAGTTGAAGAGGGCTTGAAAATTCTCAATGCCAATAAATCAACTTTGATTTTAGACTACGAAGGCAGCTCTTCAGGAAAATTCAGCAATGATTTAGTAAAAAATTTCGAACTTTTCGATCTGCAAATTTTCCGCAAATTAGCCGAAGATAAAACCCCAATTTTCAACACCATTAAAAGTGATCCAACACAATATGCTTTGCTACTTGCCAGCCAAGTTAGCGGCGATTCTGAGTTTCAAGTTTTAGCAACCAAAAAAGATTCTAATATTTTTTACCAAGCTTTGGTAATCGCAGGAGACAACATGGAAGTGGCAAGAGAGTTTTTGAAGTTTCTAAAAACTCCTGCAGCGAGTAAGATTCTAGCACAAAGCGGGTTTGACGAGAGTTAAAAACTGCAATTCCTCAAATAAAAACCAACAATCTTAAAACATGCGACTAGTTATTTCCTTACTCCTTCCGTGGTTAACTTTTTTTACAATACATCGTCCATTTTCTGGAGTTGCTTGCCTCATTCTACAACTAACTATTATCGGGTGGATTCCAGCAACAATTTGGTCAGTTTACGCACTTGGACAATATAAAACTGATAAAAAAATCAAGAAAGCTTTGAACAAAAGATAATTTTCCTCGACCCTTGATTTTGCTGGTCAAAAGTTAATTTTGTACCTAGGTACAAAATTCAAAATCCCCCCAATTTATCCCGAAATTTTCTTCACCCGCACCAAAAGCAAATCGTGATTTCTTCTTTTCAAAATCTCGAAAGCGTAGCCGTCAATTTCAAATTTTTCGCGCTCTTCAGGAATTCTTCCCAAATTGCTAATGATGAAAGCAGCCAGATTGTAGGCATTGTCACCTTCTAAAATTTCCCAATCGATTTTTTTGTTAATGTCACGAATCAAGGTTTTTCCAGCGATTTTGTAAGCACCCGATTTAACCCGAATAATGTTAATTTCCGATTCATCTTCTTGCTCTTTAATCTCGCCAACAATTTCTTCCAAAATATCTTCTAGCGTTAACAAGCCCAGCATCGAGCCATATTCATCAACTACTAAAGCGAATCTTTTTTTCTTTTTTCTAAAGGCAAAAAGCTGCGAGCGTAAACTATTGCTAGACGGCACAAACCAAGGCTCAGAGGTTGCCGGAGTTAGCTCAAATTCGTCCAAACTACCTTTGTGGCAATGCAGCGCTTTCAACAATTTGCGCACATTCAAAATCGCCACGATATTTTCTTTATTGCCCCACCACATTGGAATTCTGGTGTAATTAATTTCCAAAGCTTGTGAGACAATTTCATCAAGCGGCAATTCGGCATTAATTGCCTCAATATCTTTGCGGTGAACCATGATTTCGCTGATTTCAGTGTCCGACAAATCAAGCACGCCATCGATTAAATCTTTGTCATATTTAAAGATTGAGCCTTCTTTGTGCTTTAAATCTACGGTGTCGCGAATCTCTTCCAACTCTTGTTCTTTGGAAGACTGATTGGTTTTTGCGAAGAATAAATTTAACACCGAATCAACCAATTTTTGCACCAAATGCGTGAAAGGAAAAAGAATTTTCACCAAAATATCAATCATCGGCGCCAGCGCCATTGCCACTTTATCAGGCATTTTTAAGGCAAAAGTTTTTGGCGCGATCTCAGAAAGCACAATCACAATTAGCGTCATTGCAATAGTGGCGTAAATTAATCCCGTCTCACCAAACAAGGCAATTCCTGCCGCCGTAGCCAAAGCAGAGGCCAAAATGTTGACAATGTTATTTCCAATCAGCATGGAGCTGATTACCTTCTCGCGACTTTTCAAAAGCTTTTCTAACTTTCGCGCCCGCTTATTTCCTTCGCTTACCATGCGATGCACTTTAGCGCGTGATGCCGCAGTAATAGAGGTTTCAGAGCAAGAAAATAAAGCTGCCACAACGGTTAAAACCACAACAGCCATTAAATAAAAAAAGGTTAGATCTTCCATTTTAGATTTTGTTAAAATTGATGCGCGGGTCGATGATTCTGTAAGTAAAATCACTAATGATGTTCGTGATTAATCCGAGCAAAGTAAAAATGTAAAGCGTGGCAAACATCAGCGGATAGTCGCGCGATAAAACTGCTTCGTAACCAAGCAAACCCAAACCATCCAAAGAAAAAATTACTTCAATGAGCATCGAGCTGGTAAATAAAATTCCAATTAAAGCCGCCGGAAGTCCAGCAATTACAATCAACATGGCGTTGCGAAAAACATGTTTGTACAAAACTTGCTTTTGGTTCAAACCCTTGGCGTAAGCAGCTAAAACATATTGTTTATTGATTTCTTCAATGAAGGAATTTTTGCAAAAAAATGTCAGAGAAGCAAAGCCGCCAATCACCATTGAAATTAAAGGCAAAGTCATATGCCAAAAATAATCGGCGATTTTTGCCGGCCAGCTAAGTTCGCTAAAATTAGCTGAGACGAGGCCGCGCAACGGAAAAATATTTAAAAAATTGCCGCCCGAAAAAAGCACAATTAAAAGAATCGCAAATAAAAATGACGGGATGGCGTGCAAAAAAATAATCACGCTACTGGTCCACAAATCAAACTGCGAGCCATCGCGCACCGCTTTTCTAATGCCTAGCGGAATTGAAATAAAATAAATCAACAACATCGACCACAAGCCAATCGAAATTGAGACGGGCAATTTATCTAAAATTAAATCAGTGATTTTTTTATCTTGGTAAAAACTTTCGCCAAAATCGAAGGTGGCATATTTTTTCATCATGAGCCAGAAGCGCTGACTCAGGGGCAAATCGAAGCCGTAAAGTTTTTCGATTTTGGTTAGAATTTCTGCATCAACGCCGCTAGCGCCTTGGTATTTTGAGTCAGATGTGGTGGTAAAATTTTTTACATTCGGCGCATTGGCAACTGCACCAGAAACTTCTCCGACAACTTTAGTTGTGTTATTCATTTGCGCCAAAAAACGCTCTACCGGACCGCCTGGCGCAGTTTGAATCAGCAAGAAATTTACGAGCATGATTACGAAGAGCGTCGGAAAAATTAGAAGTAGGCGTTTTAGGAAGTACATCTTATTAAAATCATGGATTACTTAAAACACAGCAAATCGCTTTTCTCGCTTTGCTCGAAGACGATATGCTGCCAGGGCAAAGGTCGCTTCGCTCTTCTTCGCCCGCTTAAAACTAAAAATGACCGTTTAGGTCATTTTTGCAGCAAGTAGCCGCCGTTTTAAGCCCAATCCGGATCACTTGCACCTTCGCCAGCAGGCGTCGGCAACTCAAACTCAAAACCCGTCACAACATCAATCACGAAAAGCCTAGGCATGCTGTCGCGCCCGTAAGCACCTTTCTTCTTCGAATAAATTAAGTAACGCCCATTCGGCGACCACTTCGCGCCTTCAACCAAATAAGCACTCGCCAGCAATTTTTCACCCTTACCATTTGGCGCCATTACGCCGATGTAAAATTGACCGCCTTTAATTTTAGTAAAGGCGATCAACTTGCCATCCGGCGACCAAACTGGTTTTGAGTAAGAACCTAAATCTTGCGTGATGCGAGAAACCGACGAACCATCAGCATACATTACGTAAATTTTTTGACCCGCATCGCGATCTGAGGCGAAGGTAATGAATTTGCCATCTGGCGAATAGGCCGGAGTTGTGTCGATCGCCGGACTTTTAGTTAAGCGGCGCGCCGAATTGGCATTAATATTTAGTTCGTAAATATCGCTATTTCCGTCAACAATTGCCGAAAGCAAAATCAGATTTGGATCTTTCGGATTAACGCTTGCGGCAAAAGTTGTGCCGCGAAATCCACCAAGTTTTTTGCTGCGTAAATTTTTCAAATCGAGCGAAAAAATTTGTGGCTTATCTTCAAAATAACGCAGGTAAAAAATTTCATTTTGACGCTTCGAAAAAATTGGCGTCAAAACCAATTCACGCCCGTCAGTTAAGGCGTGTTGATTTTCGCCGTCAAAATCAATGATGTTAATTTTTTTGGTACGTTTGCTTGCAGAGCCCACTTCGGAAACGTAAAGAATTTGCGAAGTAAAATGCCCAGAACTTTCGCCGCTAATTGATTTAAAAATCTCGTTCGAAATCATGTTTGCCGCCTTGCGCAGATTGTCTTTTGATGCGGTGTAAAATTTGCCAAATAATTGACGCTGATCGAGCACATCCCACATTCTAATTCGCACTTCCAGATTGCCGCTTGCATCGTAATTAAGCTCCCCAACCACAATTGCACCAATGCCGGCTTTGGCGTATTTTTCAAAATTTGGAATTGATTCTGCAGTGAGATTATCTTGGGCTAAGCTAGCGTCTTTCTTGGCTTCGAGTTGTCCTGCTTGTTTTAGAATATCGAAGAGATCGGTGGTTTTTAAATTTTTTCTAATGCGTTCAAAAATTTCAAAACCGTCAGTTTTTAAATTTGGATCTGCTGCATCAAAACCAAAAAATAAAATTTTGGTCTTTGGTATTTCTTCATTTTTTACTGCAAATGAAACCATGGCAAATGCTTGATTTGCAAGGCTTAAGAAAGTTAGCAAAAAAACAACAAAGCGAAAATTTTTCATCTTTTACAAAGTTTCAATTAGAATATTTCCGTTGGTGTATACACAAAGCTCTGAAGCAATTTTCATTGATCTTTTAACAATTTCTTCAGCAGAAAGGCCTTCAATTGCAACCAATGCTCGAGCTGCTGAAAGCGCGTAATTGCCGCCCGATCCAATTGCAGTAATGCCGTCTTCCGGCTCAATTACGTCACCATTTCCAGTTAAAACTAGCGACACATCTTTATCGATTACAATCATCATCGCTTCCAAGTGACGCAAATATTTGTCAGTGCGCCAATCTTTAGCAAGCTCAACGCAGGCGCGCATCAATTGGTTGGGATATTGATCTAATTTTGATTCGAGTCTTTCAAATAAAGTAAAAGCGTCAGCCGTGGCACCAGCAAATCCGCCGATAATTGTGCCGTCACCAAGTTTGCGAATTTTTTTAGCGTTAGATTTTAAAACCGTAGCGCCCAAAGAAACTTGTCCGTCTCCAGCGATTGCAACCTTGCCGTTCTTGCGCACAGAAAGAATCGTCGTGCCATAAATTTGCGATGGATTTTTATGCTCTAGCATTGGATGTTTTTTAAAATTGATATTGAATCCAAACAACATAGGCCAATGACAAAACAAAAATCAGCAAAAAATTTCTCGATTATTTTTTTTCTGGGAATCGCCAGCGGCCTTCCTCTAGCGCTAATTCTTTCAACCCTCAAAGCGCTGCTTTTAGAAAAAGGTTTTGATCTAAAAACCATCGGATTTTTCTCACTGGTCGGCCTGCCCTACACTTTAAAAATTTTCTTCGCACCCATCATCGACTCATGTCCGGTGCCATTTCTCACCAAAATTTTGGGGCAGAGAAAATCGTGGATTATTCTCAATCAACTTTTGCTCGTGCTATTTATTTCGCTTTTAGGCGCAGCGGGAATTGCCGGAAATATTAGCTCGATTGCAGTTTTTGCATTTCTTGTGGCTTTTGCTTCCGCCAGTCAAGACATCGTAATTGACGGCTACAGAATTGAATTAATCGAAAAAGAAAATCAGGGACTTGCAGCCAGTTTTTACGTTTACGGCTACCGCATCGGCATGTTGGTTTCAGGTGCTGGAGCCTTGGTAATTGCCGAGTTGGTAAGTTGGGACGCGGTTTATTTTGTGATGTCGGGCTTCATGCTCACTTCAATTTTTGTGACAATTTTGGCGGATGAAACTCGCAAAAATTTTAAACAAAAAGATCATGATTTTTTCTCTTGGTTCAAACATTACGTCTTTGATCCGCTGCGCGATTTGACCAATCACGACAAGTGGTACGTCATTCTCGCCTTCATCATTTGCTTTAAATTAGGCGACGCTTTTGCGGGAAGTTTGACCTTACCATTCTTGCTTGAAATCGGTTTTAGCAAAATTGAAATCGCTTCAATTGTAAAAACTTTCGGACTTTTCGCCACCCTTTTTGGCGTTTTTATCGGCGGCGTTTTTGTTAAAAAAGTTGGCATCACTAAATCTTTGTGGATTGCCGCACTTGCACAAATGCTCTCAAACTTGGCTTTTTCGTATCTGTCAAAAATTGGTTACAATCAAGAAATTCTCTACGGCGTAATCTTCATTGAAAATTTCAGCGGCGGCATTGGAGATACCGTTTTCGTTGCCTACTTAAGCGCGCTGTGCAACACCAATTTCAGCGCCACGCAATATGCGGTTTTGGTTTCTTTCGCGACATTGGCTCGAAGCTTACTAACCGCCAGCGCCGGAATTTTTGCACAAGCTTTGGGGTGGCATGAATTCTTCATTCTCTCCACTTTCTTGGCAGTTCCGGGGCTGATATTTTTGGGGTTGTTGGGGTTTAAAAAAAGAAAGATCTAGCTCTCGATCTGATTATTCGCAGCTGCGATCTTTCCCTCTATCACTAATCAAAATTACAAAACCCTAAATAAAAAAAATCTTAGTAAAATTTGCTATTCTGGCGATCTTGTCTCTATCAGCACATGGCAAAGATCTCGGGGACGGCGCCACTAATCCTACCCCGAAACATCGCATCAGCCTTCCTGTTAAAAGTTTAGATGAAGTTAAAATATACTCAGTCAAAAGCAGCGATTGTAGCACCAATGATAACTGTTCCGTCTAAAATATTTCGAATGGTGCCGTTTGGCGATTTCCAAATTTCTTTTAAGTTAAATTCTTTTTTGCGCGCTTCGTCGGGAGTAATCGTTGCACATTTAATGCCAACGCCGCAAGCCTTGATGGCATTGGCGGAATCGATGGTCACTTGATCGTTAGTTGCGTCACGATTTTGCACCGACAAATCGAAATATTGAATTGGCGCGTCAACGTGAGGCGTGATTAATTTTTCTTTAATCATCTTCCAAATGATGTGGGTCATTTCGTCGCCGTCAATTTCGACCACTGGGTTTTTAACGAGAATTTTTTTCATTTTTTTCGTGGGGATCAGGAGTTTTAATATTTTTAGATTCAGTTGCAGATATCGCGCTTTGCGGCGTTGCTAATTGTTGATCTTGAAAGCCTTGGTAAGGAGTTAGCGTTGCTACAAAATCTTGATTAAAATCACAGCGCAATGAAATCAATTCTCTTGCCTTTTCATTTTCAACAACTCGCACAATGTGTTCTTTTTGTCTGACATCGTAAACGTAAAGCTTTAACTGCGAATTTTTTTCTAAAATGTTGAACAAGTTTTGTTGGTCTTTATAGCGGCTAATATCGGGGTAAGATGATTTGATAATTCCACCACTTAATCCTAGACGAATGTTTAAGAAAATTCCGACAATTGGATTTTCGCCATCTTTTTTTTGCAGGCAAAGCGCTTCGTTAGTTGCGGTATTTTTATTTTTAAAATATTTACGCCAAACGTTGCCACCAAATGCTTCAATACTTCCTTCTTTAAGATTTTTAAATTCGTTATTTGGTAGTTTAATCAATTTTGCTTGATTGGTGAGAGTTTTTTTAACGGCCGATTCATCTCGTATCCAAGGCCGATTATATTGCTCTTTTTCACCATATTTTGTGTCGTCTTTTTTAGTAACATTTGAGCCATCTAAAATCATGTCATTTGATTTATATGCAGTCATGTCGCCGTAAGGAATATCAACTTTGTGGTGATCAATTACGATGCCAATCTGAAGATCATTTCCCCTCCAAGGCTTGATTCGGCAATTGTAACCAAGTTGACCAGAAAAAGCTAAAGTGCAGGCACGAGCTTTTTGAAAAGGGCCGTAAAGAAGAAACATCTGCTTTTTATCAGTGCTTGAGGGAAAGTGCTCCAAGAGCTTTTTCATTTCTTCAAATGAACGCGTCATTGAAAATAAAATCGGATTGGCTTGATCTGAGGTTGGAGGATTTTCGTATTTTTCTTCTTCTTTTTCTTTTTCAAAATTCGGATCTGAAAATTCTAAAATATTGAGAGAAGTGTAGATCAAAAATTTGCTATTTTTAATTCGAAAATTTTCCAGCCAATTGGCATTGCCAATCTTTTGAAAATGTTCCCATTTTTCTGAAAAAACATACTTGGCAAAACCTTCGATCACATTATTGACAGCTTTTAAACAACTTTCGCAAACAAATTTATCGGCTTCGCTTGTGCCCCTCATAATCAAGGCCTCAATCATTGCAAAGCCTTCATCTAATTTATCTTTTGAATTCATAAAATATTGCCAAATTTTTTTTTGGAACATATTCAAATCAAAAAAATCGTATTGATAAGTATTTTTGGGGTTATTGCAGCATTCTTCTAATTCATCGCTTGAGGAAATTTGGTGATTTTTCATCGCCTCTTGCACTTTTTCAGTGTAATTTTTAATTATTTTATCCCAGTCCTTCCGCATTGTTAGTAATTTTTTTAGTTTAACCCCAATAACGCTTAAAAAAAACCTCTTACACCCAATAAATTTAAGCCTTTAAGAGATTTGTTTGATTCTAACTTCAACAACCAATGAGGCTCAAATGACTGGAATGCAATTAACGCCAATCTTTTGTTTGGTAGATGATTTCTGCAAGAATATTTTGCCAGAATTTCGTAAAAAATTAATTGGTGATGGTAAGAAATTGCGAGTTAGAAAAGACTGTTTATCCGAGTCAAAAATCATCACGATTCTAATTTGGTTTAATCTCTCTTGATTCAAGTGTTTCAAGCATTTTTATCTTTCTTGTTTCTTGGACTTGAAGAGTAATTTTCCAAGAATTCCCCGCTGTGAAAGGTTTATAATCTTGCAGAAAAAATTATTTATATATTTTAGAGGTTCCCTTAATAACAACCATTCAGCAATTCCTTATATATGGAGTTGCCTAGTGAAGCCGTTACTCAATCTCGCGCGTAATCCATCCACCACCCAAGACGCGAGAATCTTGGTAAATTACGCAGGCCTGACCCGGTGTGATTGCGCGTGTCATTGAATTCATTTCAACTTGCGCTTCGCCATTTTGCGTAATTTTTACCACCGCATTTTCTTCTTCGTGGTTGGAGCGCAGGCGCACTTTGGCGTGGATTTCTTTAGTTAAATCAATGTCGCCAGCCAACCAATTTAAATCGCGAATTTTGAATTTGCGGTTTTGCAAAAACTTTTCTTCACCAACAAAAACGATATTTTCTTTTGGCTCAATTTTAACCACGTAAAGCGGCTCAGGATAAGCAATTCCAAGGCCGCGTCTTTGACCTAAAGTGAAATTAATAATGCCGTCATGTTTACCCAAAACTTTTTTGGTTTCGATGTGAACTAGGTTTCCTTCTTTGAAAGCTGTAGGTCGGTGACGCCTGATTACTGCGGCGTAATCACCATTTGGCACGAAACAAATATCTTGCGAATCAGGTTTGTTTGCAACTTCCAAGCCCAGACGCTCGGCTTCTTTGCGGGTTTGTTCTTTGGTATTTTTACCTAAAGGAAAACGCAAAAAATCTAACTGCTCTTTGGTTGTAGCAAATAAAAAATAGCTCTGATCTTTGCTGTCATCACTTGCTTTGTGCAATTGACTTTCGCCGTTTTTTCCCACTTCACGATCAACATAGTGTCCCGTCGCCAAGGCATCAGCTCCTAGGTCGTGCGCCACTTTTAATAAATCACGAAACTTCACTGATTGATTGCATTTAATGCAAGGAATTGGCGTTTCGCCTTGTAAATATGAGTCAGCAAAATCATCAATCACTGATTCTTTGAAGAGATTTTGGTAGTTTAAAATGTAGTGCGGAAAACCCCATTTTTCGGCAACTTTTTTAGCGTCATAAATGTCGGTTCCGGCACAACAGGCATTCTTTTTTTTCAGCGCTTCGCCCATGTCATAAAGTTGCAAAGTGATGCCGATGACCTCGTAGCCTTGTTCTTTTAAGAGACACGCGACAACAGATGAATCAACGCCTCCCGACATTGCCACAACAACGCGAGTGGATTTTTCATCCTTATTGAAACCAAGAGAGTTCATGATTCTAGAATTATTGATTTTTGTTTTGATTTTGATGTTTTAACAAACTCCAATTCTAATTCCTAATTTTTAATTTTTTCTTCCAAAAATATGTCTGAATTCGCCAAGCTTACTTTGCCAAATGGCAAAGAAATTAATTTGCCAATTCGTAAAGCTTCAGTTGGCCAAGATGTCATCGACATCTCGCAACTTTACAAAGAAAGCGGCATGTTCACTTACGATCCCGGATTTTTAGCAACAGCTTCTTGCGAATCAAAAATTACTTTCATCGATGGCGATCAAGGAATTCTCAGACACGGCGGCTATTCTATCGAAGAGCTAGCAAAAAAAAGTGAATATTTAGAAGTGGCTTATTTGCTGCTTAATCGCGAATTGCCAAACGCCACACAATATCGCGATTTTAGAAGCGGTATTATTAGAAACATGTTGGTTCACGAACAAATCGGCATTCTTTATCGCGGCTTCCCAAGACGCGCCCACCCAATGGCCATCATGGTTGGCGCTGTTGCTTCACTTTCAGCATTTCACCACGAAACTATGGATGTACATACTCCAGAAGGTCGCATGGATGTGGTGCATAAAATCATCGCCAAAATGCCAACTCTTGCTGCGATGGCTTACAAATACTCAATTGGTGAGCCAATCATCTATCCAAATAAGGAGTATGGTTTTGCTGAAAACTTTTTGCACATGCTCTTCGACAAGCCAAATCACCCACACCGCGTAAGCCCAACAATTGCTAAAGCGATGGAAATGATTTTCGTTTTGCATGCCGACCACGAACAAAATGCCTCAACTTCTACGGTACGTTTATCTGGCTCATCGGGCGCTAATCCTTTTGCCTGTATCGGCGCAGGGATTTCTTCACTTTGGGGCCCAGCTCACGGCGGCGCCAACGAAGAGGTTTTGGAAATGCTGCAAGAAATTGGCACCAAAGATCGAATTCCCGAATTTATTGCGCGCGCCAAAGATAAAAATGACTCATTCCGCTTGATGGGCTTTGGTCACCGAGTTTACAAAAATTATGATCCACGCGCCGCAGTTTTGAAAAAATCTTGCGACGAAGTGTTGGCCGAACTTGGCATTAAAGATCCGCTTTTGGATATTGCAGTTGAGCTAGAGAAAATAGCACTTAACGACGAATATTTCGTCTCACGCAAACTATTTCCAAATGTCGATTTCTACTCAGGAATCATCTACAAGGCACTCGGAATTCCAAGCAACTTATTCACCGTAATTTTCGCAATTGCCCGCTCCGCCGGCTGGATTTCACAATGGAAAGAAATGATTGAAGATCCGGCTTTCAAAATCGGCAGACCTCGCCAACTTTACACCGGCTATGTCTCACGTGATTATGTTGAAATTAACAAAAGATGATTGACGCACTTCTCAAGAAATTTCTGACCAAGAAAACTAGAATCAAATCCAAAAAAGCCACAGTTAAAACTCCGGACGAAGATTTTATTCCCTATGTTTGTCACTACGATCCAACCACAATTCTAACCAAGAATGGCGAGCTTTTGCAGATCATTCGTATTACCGGATTTAGTAATACTTCGGTGATTTCAGAATTAGTTTCTTTGCGTGAAGCCGTGCGTGAAGCCGTGGTAGATCACGTTCAAGATAATAAAGTTGCCTTCTGGTTTAATACTATTCGCCGCAAAAAAAATATTTCTCCCAAAGGCAAATTTAACGAATTTTTTTCGCAAAAATTTGACGAAGCTTGGACCAAAGATAATAAGTGGGACGACCAATATGTTAACGAACTTTACGTCACCATAATCGTTGAAGGCCTCGACACTTCGATTGAGAATTTGCAAAGCTTCATGCGCTCATTTTCTTACATGGCCACCAAATCACTGCATCGCGATTTCTTAGAAAAAGCCCGCAAAAAATTATCCACCATCGCTGATAGCATAATTGCCGACACTGCCGGATATGGGGCAAAATTATTAGGAATTGCGGAGTGGAATGGCACCTTATATTCCGAGCCAATGCGTTTTTTTGGCAAAATCGTTAATCTTTATGAAGATCGTTATCCGCTAGCTGCAAACGATATTTCACTTGATCTTTCTGACCATAAAATTGCTTTTGGCGATCGCGAATTAGAAGTGCTGGGCGAAAAAAATAAAAACTTCGCCGCCATGCTTTCGCTAAAAGAATATTTCGAAGTTTCTACCAATTCGCTTGATCGCATTTTGCAATTGCCCTGCGAATTTATCGTGACGCAATCTTTCGATTTTACCTTCAACAAAAAAGACATCGAGCCCTACGAATATCAAAACTACATTTTGCAAGTCAGCGGCGATGAAGATTTCAGACAGCTTAGCGGCATTGCTGATTTTATGGAAAGCGGCCAAACCTCTCCCACCGACTACGGTAAGCTGCAAACCACCATCATGATTATTGGTCACACTCGCGAAGCTTTAGAAAAAGATATTTACTCAGCTTTCGAGCAATTTAACGCTTTGGGATTCGTTGTAGTGCGCGAAGACGTATTTTCAGAACATTGCTTTTGGTCGCAATTGCCGGGAAATTTCCGCTATTTACGTCGCCAAAAATTAATCAATACTGCGCGCATCGCAGGATTTGCTGCCTTACATAATTTTCCTACCGGACTAATAGGCGGCAACAAATGGGGGCCAGCAATTACCGCGCTTAAAACCGTTTTAAACACTCCTTATTTTTTCAATTTCCACGATGATGATTTAGGTCACACTGTAATTTTCGGATCAAAAGATTTTAACGAAACTCCGCTACTCAATTTCTTGGTTGCCCAAACTCGCAGAATCGAGAGCAAATTATTTTATTTCGATTTCAAAAACTCTGCCAAATGCCTAATTAAAGTGCTTTCGGGCAGTTATTACGACATGGCAGTTAATGACGCCACAAACCCAGAATTCTTACACCTCAACCCACTTTCACTACCAAAAAATAGCGCCAATCAAAATTTTATAGTCAGCTTTTTTGAGAGTCTTGTTGCCTACGCCCGAGATGTTGTGTCCGATGAAGAAATTAAATTTATTCCTGAAATTGTTGATCGAATCATAACTTCCAACGCCAATAATTTTATCCTCGCCTCAGAAGCTTTTAATACCGCAGAAACCAAAAATATTTACGAAACTTTAAAGATTTGGAATGGCGAAAATTTGGGTCACATTTTTGGCGCCGAAACCGAAATTAACTGGTCGGATAAAATAATCGCTTTTGATCTGTCAGAAGTGTTGGAAGAAAAGCCAATCCTAATTCCAATCGTTAATTATTTGCTGCATCAAATTGAAACCAAACTCGATGGATCACCGGCAATATTGGTTTTAAACGAGGCTTGGGACTTGCTTGATAACCCAATTTTAGGACCTGTTGTTGGAGAATTATTGTCGCGCTTAAGTCAAAAAAATTGTGTCGCAATTCTCACTTCAAAAAATGCTACTCAAGTTAATGACAGCGCATTTTCGCCAGAAATTAAGAAAAATATCGCAACTCAAATTTTCATGCCCGATGCCAATCCGCATGCTTGTTTAAAAAATATTTTTGGACTCAGTGATGACGAGATGAAAATTTTAAAAATGATGACCGATGAAGATCACTCTTTCTTTTTTAAGCGCGCCGAAGACGCCGTTGTTGCATCACTTAATCTTTCAAAATTAGTAGAATTCAAAAAAATCTTTAACGCCGATGAAATCACTCTAACCGCACTAGAAGAAGTTTTGGCGGCGCATGCCAATGAAGAAAATCTCACGCCAGAAATTTGGCTACCGCAATTTTTAGAAATCTTAGTTGAGTTAGAAAAAGAAGTGGTTGCTGCAAGAAAAAAACAAATCCGCGAAGAGGCCGCAGAACGCCGTAGATTAATAAAAGAGAAAATGGGGGCGGTGGATTAACTAAAAGTCGCATTCCAGACGTTACCGAATTTTAAGCAAAAAAAAGCCCCAATCATTTCAAAAATGGTTGGGGCTTTTTTTGTTTCAATTAAGCAGCTGATAATTTCTTCTTCAGCAAATCGTTAGCCATCGCTGGGTTAACCTGACCTTTTGATTCTTTCATTACAAGACCCACAAAAAACCCAAAAAGTTTTTCTTTGCCGGCGCGATATTCATCAACTGAGGCCTGATTTTTTGCTAAAACTTCGTCGATAATTTTTTCAATTGCTGAAGTGTCGCTCACCTGTTTAAAGCCTTTTTCTTCAACAATTTTTGTCGCGGCGTCGCCCGATTCAATCATCAAATCCAAAACATCTTTAGCGATTTTTCCTGAAATCGCGCCGCTTTTAATTAGGTCCAAAAGTTCACCTAAATTTTGTGCACTGATTTTTAGGTTTTCAAAATTAATGCCCAACTTGTTCATGCGGCCAAATAGCTCAACTGTAAGCCAAGTGACGCACATTTTTGGCTCGTGTTTTTGAATTAATTGCTCGAAATAAGTTGAAATTTCAGTGTCTGCCGTAAGCACGCCAGCATCATATTCAGGAATTCCAAACTCTGCCATGTAACGCAATTTTTTGGCATTTGGAAGTTCTGGCAAAGACCTTCTGATTTCTTCAACAAATTCTTGAGTAAACACAAGTGGCGGCAAATCAGGATCTGGAAAATAGCGATAATCCATAGCATCTTCCTTGCTGCGCATGGTTCTGGTGTCACCATTTACGGCGTCAAATAAACGAGTTTCTTGGTTGATAGTTCCGCCATTTTCCAAAATTTCAACTTGGCGCGCTGCTTCAAATTCAATGGCGCGCGCGATGTTGCGCATGGAGTTTAAATTTTTGATTTCACAGCGAGTGCCAAGTTTTTGCTCACCAACTTTGCGCACTGAAACGTTAGCATCGCATCTAAGATTTCCTTTTTCCATGTCGCCGTCTGACGTGCCAAGAGCCCGCGCAATCAAGCGAATTGTCTTAACATATTCTGTAGCTTCAAAAGGCGAAAACATGTCGGGCTTGGAAACAATTTCCATTAGCGCAACGCCCGAGCGGTTTAAATCAATCATCGTCATTGACGGATGCTGATCGTGCAAAGATTTGCCAGCATCTTGCTCAAGGTGAATTCTCTCAACTCGAATGATTTTTTTTGCGCCATTTTCAAGCGTAATTTCCACCGCACCTTCACCAACAATCGGATCAAGAAATTGCGAAATTTGGTAGCCTTGCGGAAGGTCCGGATAAAAATAATTCTTACGATCAAAGATTGAGCGCAGATTAATTTGCGCATTAATGCCCAAACCCATTTTCACAGCCTGTTTTACACATTCTGCATTAATAGTTGGAAGCATGCCCGGCATGGCGGCATCAACCAAAGAAACTTGCGAATTTTGCAACGCACCAAACTCAGTTGCGGCGCGCGAAAAAAGTTTAGAATTTGAAGCAACTTGGGCGTGAATTTCACAACCAACAACAAGTTCGTAATCGTTATTTTTTCCTTTGATGATGTAGGTCATTTTAGCTTCTTAAGATTTTAAATTTCGATTGCGCCAGACAAAATTTGCGCATCAAGATCGCCATAATTGACGACATCAACTTTGTAGGGCAGGCTTGATTCCTCGAGAGCAAATCTTACTGCCGCAAGGCTTGCAAAACTCAGGCCGGGGTCTTTAATTGCAATATCTATGTCTGAAAATTTATGATTAGTTTCTTTTGCTCTTGAGCCAAAAATAAAAATTTTAGCCTGAGGCAAAAGCTTTTTTACGCTGTCTTTGATTAAAAGAACAAAATCTTGCTCTAAATTCATAAAATATTTTTCTTTAAAAATTCATGAATAATTTTTGCTTCACTTAAAAATTCTTTTGCAACTTCATAAACTTCCTCAGCTGCTTTTTCACTGTATCCGTGGCTAGTTTTATTGCGCGCATCGCGATATTTTATCCAATCATTAAATGTTTTTTGCGTGATGTTTAGTTGTAACGCAGTGCGAATAACATCACGAAAATTATTAGAATCATAATCGCTCATGTTAGAATAATTCTGCTCAATGTAGCGACGAATAAATTTTACCGCAAATTCAAATGTGTATTCAAAGCGCTGAATTGCTGAGTCTCGGATGATTGCATTTTTTTCTAAATTTAGCACCTCTTCAAGACTGGCAATTGCTTTCTCAAAAAGAGAAATATCGATTTTCATAAATTTTGATTGGGGATTTTTAGGTATTTTGAATAGAGGCTTTCTGGCTTTAAATTTGAAATGTAGCTTCTGTATTCTTCCCACCCTTTCCACAACCTATCTCTTCCCTCTTTTCTCTCTTCCCCCTCCTCAACTGACTCGTCCCCACCCTTAGACAATCTTAGATGCGCTTCTGAATAAACTTGCACGGTTTTTTCTCTAATCTCAGAAATATAATTGCTCAACTCCTGCGATCCCCATAGCTTCACCATATCTTCAAGATCCCACATCATTTTTAATACTTCGGTATCTTTATTATGAGTATCCTTAAAGATTTTTCTTAGGAGATCTTTTAGATCGCGATAGTGTCGAAAGATTGAGTCTTTTTGCGAGTCAGAAATTTGTTGCTCAAAATGTTTCTGTTGCTGCCAACCCAAATAAAACATACCAACCCCAATTGTAACGGAGCCAATACTTCCAACGGCTGAAAACAATTTCTCCCAACTATCGCCCAATAAACTCAGCAACAGGTTGATAACAATGCACAAACCTATCGTTAAAAATGCTGCAGCTATAGTTTTACCGTTAAGTATTTTTGATTTTTTTGCCTTCATTTTTAGCTAAAAAGTTTTTCTTCAAAACCACCGATTTGCCTAATTTCTTCAATCCAATCTTTCGAATAGTCTTTGAGCTTGTAGAGCATTCTGGTGCGCTTGGTGGCCAGCTCGGGATTTTCGATTTCTTGCACTCGCTCAAATCCAACTTTTGCCAACCAGCGTTTGAATGGCTCTGCTTTTGGCGATGGGATTGATTGGATGATACGAAAAATACCTTCGGTGTTAGCGCAATCGGTTTCGCGCATTTTTCCATCCATAGCTTCCAATTTCAACTGTCGACAAATTGTCGACAGTTGAAATTTTGTCTCCTCAGCAACTCGGTCTTTAATTTTAAACCAATAATCGCGCGGATTAGCGCTATCTGTTAACGCCGCGACAACATCAATCACCGAAAAGTACCATTCATTTTCATGGATAATTTTGCGGATTTTTTTGCCTTTAAACAGAGCAAGCTGTGTATCTAAATTTTTCATATTTCTGGGTTTGTTCGTGGTTATTATTACTAAAAATATAGACTCACTTACAAACTTGGTAAGGTTTGCAAGTGAGTTCTAAAATCTATTCTTCCGTCGCCAAAGCGCCTTCAGCTCCTTCAACTTGATCGCCAACCTCTTCACCTGTTTCAGCATCATCAACTTCTTTGTTGCCGGTATGGGCGATTCTTGCAACCGACACTACAGCTTCGTCTTTAGTTTTGATGAGTGTTACGCCTTGCGTGTTGCGACCCGTGATTCTGACAGTTCCAACTTCGGTTCTAATTAGCGTTCCTTTGTCGGTGATAATCATCACTTGATCTTTGCCCTCAATTGGGAAGCTGGCAACTACCGGACCGTTGCGTTTTGAAGTTACGATGTTGGTAATTCCTGAGCCACCACGGTTGGTGATGCGATATTCGTAAGCTGAGCTGCGTTTGCCAAAACCATTTTCGGTCATGGTAAAAATAAATTCTTCGTCGAGCGCCATTTTTTCGATCACCTCTTGAGCAAGCTCTGCGCCTTTAATTTTAGGCACTTCAACTGGCGTAACCAACAAATCTTCTGACGGATTTTCTTTTAATTTTTGATTGAAAACCAAAGCTTCGCGAAGCGCTAAACGGTCTTCTAATTCAATTTTTAAGTATTTTTCTTTAACGTCAGAATCATCACCCGCGTGCTTCAACACTGACATGGCAATAACTTTATTGCCCAAGCCCAGCTTGATACCGCGCACACCAGTTGAACTTCTGCTTTGGAAAATTCTTAATTTCGAAACTGGGAAGCGGATGCATTTTCCGTCTTTTGTCGAAACCATGATGTCGTCACTTTCAGTGCAAAGATTCACACCAATCAAGGCTTCATCCCCCTCCAACTTCATGGCGATTTTTCCGCTTGAGCGAATATCAACAAATTGATCCATCGAGTTACGACGAATATCGCCGCCGGAGGTCGCAAAAATAATGCTCAAATCTTTCCAAGTTTCTTCGTTTTCTGGAAGTGCCAAAATGGTGCTAATTTTTTCATCTTGCTCTAACGGCAACAAATTCACCAAAGCGCGGCCGCGAGCTTGCGGGCTGCCTAGCGGCAATTTGTAGGTTTTTAATTTGTAAACTTTGCCTTTGCTTGAAAAAAACAAAATTGGCGTGTGGGTGTTGGTCACAAAAATGTCAGTTGCGATATCTTCATCACGAACATCCATGGCGCTGCGACCTTTGCCACCGCGCTTTTGCGTGCGGTAAGCTGAAAGTGCTACACGCTTGATGTAGCCGTTCATAGTGCCAACCACCACCATGTCTTCTTTTGGAATTAGATCTTCGATATCAACTTCGAACTCACTGTCCTCAATTGTTGATTTACGAGGTGTTGCGAACTGATCGCGCACTTCTCGCAATTCTTTTTTCACCAATTCTAACATCTTGCTGCGATCAGCCAAAAGCTCTAAATAGCCGGCAATTTCAGCCGCCAAAATTCTCAACTCTTCGTTGATTTTGCCAATTTCCAGGCCAGTCAAACGCGCCAATCTCATTTCCAAAATCGCCTTTGCTTGCGCGTCAGTAAAATAAAATTGTCCGTCGCGGATAATGTTTCCTTTGTCTTGAACTAGCTTGATGATTGCTTCAACAGTGTGGGCTGGCCAGCTTCTTGCCATCAATTTAATTTTGGCCTCTGCCGCATCTTGCGATTTTTTAATCAACTCAACAATTTCATCGATGTTAGTCACAGCTACAGCCAAGCCGATCAAAATGTGAGTTTTGTCGCGCGCTTTGTTCAACAAAAAGTTGGTTCTGCGAGTTGTCACATCTTCACGGAAAGCCGCGAACAATTTAATAACGTCAAGAATGCCCATCAATTGCGGTCTGCCATGATTTAGCGCCAACATGTTCACGCTGAAATTACTTTGCAATTCAGTGAAACTGTAAAGTTGGTTGATGATAACTTCTTCCATGGCATCGCGCCTAAGCTCAATAACCACGCGGATTCCTTCGCGATCTGATTCATCACGCAAATCAGTAATTCCTTCGATTCTTTTTTCTTTAACTAGCTCAGCAATTTTTTCTACCAGCTTGGCTTTGTTAACTTGGTAAGGAATTTCTTCGATGATGATTGCAACTTTTCCACCAGCCTTTTTCTCGATTTTGTGACGTCCACGCATCACAACCGAACCTCGTCCCATGCGAGCTGCCGAATCAAATCCACTGCGGCCCAAAATGATGCCGCCAGTTGGAAAATCTGGTCCTGGAACAATTTTGATGATGTCTTCAATAGTGATTTCGTTGTTGTCGATGTAAGCCAAACAAGCTTCAATCACTTCGCCCAAATTGTGGGGCGGAATGTTTGTTGCCATACCAACCGCAATCCCGCTTGATCCGTTAACCAAAAGGTTAGGAAAGCGTGCCGGCAAAACTTTCGGCTCTTTTTCGTGACCGTCATAATTTGGAATGAAATCGACCGTGTCTTTGTCGAGATCATCAAGCATGGTGTGCGTAACTTTTTCCAAACGTGATTCAGTGTAACGCATTGCAGCCGCCGGATCATCATCGATTGATCCGAAGTTACCTTGCCCGTCAATCAATGGCACGCGCATTGAGAAATCTTGCGCCATACGAACCAAAGATTCGTAAATTGCTGAGTCACCGTGCGGGTGATATTTACCCATCACTTCACCGACGATTCTGGCCGATTTTTTAAATGGCTTATTGTAATCGTAGTTACCTTCATACATGGCGTAAAGAATGCGGCGATGCACTGGTTTTAAACCATCGCAAGCATCTGGAATGGCGCGCGCTACGATTACGCTCATGGCATAATCGAGGTAAGATTTTTTCATTTCAGAAACTAGTGAAACCGACTGAATATCTTTGCCCACGGCAACTTGGATCACGTTTTGAGTAGTCATTTAATTGAAAGATTTTTGAAGTGAATTTGTGGCTAAAAAGCAGGTCGCAGACTTTAAAATCGCATCCCGCAAGTGCAACAGGTTTTTGGCTGATTTCCATTTGCCTTCCGCAAACACCGTTTGTAGTTTTTACACCCTCAACCTCAATCACACATTTTTATGAAAATAGGCGTCACAGGAATTACCGGTCGCATGGGCCGAACTATTGCCAGTCTTGTTTTGCAAGACGAATTAGTCGAACTTTCTTCAGCTTTAGTGCGCAGTGGCGGCGGGCTTGAGGGAGGTGATTTAGGCGAATTTTTGGGCTTTGAAAAAAGCGGCGCCAAAATGACTTCTAACACCGATCAATTCATCAAAAGCTGCGATGCGATTATCGATTTTTCTTCACCATTTCTCAGCTTAGAAATGGCGGCAAAATGCGCTGAAAATAAAAAAGTTTTAATCTGCGGCACCACCGGATTTTCTGAACACGAAAAACAAAAATTCGCCTCTTATTCAAATGAAAGCGTCATCGTCTGGTCTTCCAACATGTCGCTTGGCGTTAACTTGCTGATGAACTTGGCAGAAAAAGTCGGACAAATTTTGCATGATGATTTCGATGTTGAAATTGTTGAAATGCACCACAAAAACAAAGTTGACGCACCTTCCGGCACCGCCCTATCTTTGGGCGCTGCAGTTGCTCAAGGTCGCGGAATTGACTTACAAAAATCTGCCGTAATGGCTCGAGTTGGCAAAGAAGCTGCGCGCCAAAAAGGTGAAATCGGTTTTGCTACTTTGCGCGGCGGAGACGTCATCGGTGATCACTCTGTAATTTTCGCCGGAGATGGCGAAAGAATTGAACTAACTCACAAAGCCTCAAACCGCGATATTTTCGCCAAAGGCGCCATCCGCGCCGCAATTTGGGGCAGCGCTAAAAACCCAGGATTTTACAGCATGCGTGACGTGCTAAGCTAAATTTATCAAAAAAATGAATCGCAACTTACATCAATTGGGAACGAGCAGAAAAGATGCTCTGAAAAAACTTCAAAACGCTTTAGAAGCAAGGTTTGCAGAACCTAAGGCTCCCAGCGACTTGGCAAATAAGGTGATGAATATCCTAACTAAAAGTAAAAACATGGCCTGCCTTGGAGGCGACGATAGCTTTGATGCGACAGAGAATTTTGAAAATATTTTCGAAAAACTACCCAGCATCACCAGTAAAGATCGCGCTAGTGTTGCGAGCCTCTTAAACAAGATCACCTTCCTCGAAATAGAAAGTCGATTTCAAGAGGCGGTTCGCGAAGAAATAACAAATTTTTTAAACGGCAAATCTCGCACCCTCGCAACTATCCCAGAAGAGAGCTCTAAAACTGTAAAATCGCAATCCGCTCTCGAAGAGACGATCAAAAGACCAAGCTCCTCATTCGCAAGAACATCGGCCAGTCTTGATCCCGAGCCCACCAAAGAAGCTGAGGACGCAAAATCAGGAGAGCAATTATTCACTAATAATTGTGTCCAACTCCTCGCAAGAAGTAATAAAGGCCCAAGCAAATAAAGCCTCGTGGCTGGAGCGAGTTTGCAACTCCGTCCACATGTTCATTTTTAACTAAATTTTTAATGAAAGTAAGGTCGGGACTGCAAAACCCGACCTGCAATTGGCAGCGCTAAAAATCCAAGATTTTACAGCATGCGTGATGTGCCCGAGCTAAATTCCGAGTTAGCTAGCAGCTCCTAGCGAGAATTTGCCCTTAGTTTTAAATCTTTCTTTTTCTTCAGCGCCTTGGTTAAAACTTTTGATCAATAAAGGATTTCTTACCGATGATTCTGGGTTGGCGTTAGAAATTTCAAAAGCTGAAATAATTTTTTCTCTGCCAATTTTAGAAATTAAACCGTGAGCATCTTTGGTTAAAATTTCTAATAATGGCGAACTAAAAGGGTCGCTAAAAGCATGCTGGTTGTCTTTTTTTGCCAGCATATAAAACGCAACTTCTTGCACCGCCTGATCATAACAATCATGAGTAAATTCTTTCAGCCTTCGACTTAATCCAAATTCTAAATCTGTCGATGTAGCTAAACACCGCAGGCACCACAACCCCCGTTGCGGGAATGGGTCTCTGACCCATTCTAAATGTTCATTTCCTTTTCACTTTTTACATGAACGTGAGGATAGGGTCAGAGACCCTATCCTGCGCTAGATATGTTTCGCGCACTTCGCATCACCACATCCTGAAACAGGATTCTATGAATTACTTTCCAAACAGCTCACTATGCGTGCCAACCCTGTAAAGCATTGGCTCTTCTTCTGCAATTTCATAAATTAGCAACCAGTCTCACTCAATGTGACACTCTCTTGTTTTGGCACAATCTCCAGACAGCTCATGGTCGCGAAATTTTTTATCTAGCGGCAAGAAATTCGCCAAATGCCACAAAACATCGTCGAGTTTTTTGATGTTTTTATTTTGTTTGATGGCGCGTTTGTAGTCTTTTTTAAAAGATGTGGTGGTGGTGATTTTTAGCATTGGTGGAGTGCTTATTTTTTGATGTTTTTTAGAAACGCGTTGAAGTTGGCGTTCTTGGTTAGGTTTTTGTTTTTCTTTACGTCGCTAAAGGATTTTAAGGTTTCTTTGTTTGGTTTTTTTGCTGAATCACCGATGGTTTTTTGCAGGATAAAATCTTTAACAGAAAGGTTGTTAATTGTGGCCAAAACCTTGAGCTGTTGGCGCTCTTGTTCGGTGACTTCGATTGTGACTCTGGTCATTTTTTTAGTTAAGTTAACGTTTTTGACAAAGTTGTTAATAATCACAAAATTGTGAAAGTTGTCAACTTTGTCAAACTGTTTTTACTCAATCGCTTTTGAAGCTTTCGACTTAATCCAAATTCTGAAGTGATCGATGCAACTAAGCGCTGCCGAAACCTTCCGTAAGGTGGGGAATTTTAACTCTTTACAAATCCTCAATTCTAAACTCGCTATAACCCTCAAAATAATAACTAATATCGATTCCCTTCATGAAGATTTCGTGGTCGTTAATTTTATTTGTCAGCGCTTTTTCTAGAAGAAATTTTATTTCAATATCTTTGACGGTGCTGCGCTCCATTGCTGCGAGATAGTCTTCTTTATTGACGGCATTCCAATCAACCACTTGCTGGATCTCTTTTTTTAGAATCAAATCTAACCATATTCTTGCGGCTCTGCCGTTTCCTTCGCGAAAAGGATGAGCAATGTTCATTTCTACATATTTCTCGATAATTTCGTTAAAATTTCTTTGTGGCATTTTGCTAATATTTTGCAGCGATTGTTCAAGATACATCACTGGCGCAAAACGAAAATTTCCCTTTGCGATATTCACATCGCGCAATTTTCCAGCAAAGTCGTAGATGTCAGAAAATAAGTAAGCGTGAATTTGAGAAAGGCCCTTAAAAGTGCCAACCTCTATTTGGTCTATCTCTCTGCTTTCAAAAAGTTTTTTGGCTTGCTGCTTACTAACTTTTTCTTCCGCTTTGTTGAGCTCAAGCTGGTTTGTGATGTTTAATTTATTTGGCAGGGTCATTTGGTTTTTTTATTTGTTAGTTTTTGCTGAGATTTCATCAAAATTACTCAATCGCTTTTGACGCTTGCGACTTAATCCAAATTCTAAATCTGTCGACGTAGCTAAACACGGCGGGCACGACAACCAGCGTTAATGCCGTTGAAGAGATCAACCCGCCAATGATGGCAACGCCCATGGCGGTGCGCTGTGACGAGCTTTCGCTTAGGCCGATGGCTACCGGCAATGTTCCGGCAATTAGGGCGAAGGAGGTCATTAAAATTGGGCGCAGTCTTACGCGGCCAGCCTCAATCAAAGCGTCGCGTCTTGATTTGCCTTTTTCCATCAATTGGTTGGTTAAGTCGATTAACAAAATTGAGTTTTTGCCCGACACCCCAATTAGCATGAAAATTCCAAGCATGGTGAAAATGTTTACCGACTCACCCGTGACAAACAAAGCAAACGCCGCACCGCACAAGGCCAAAGGCAAGGCCAGCAAAATTGTCAATGGCGTGACGAAAGATTCGTAAAGACTAGTCAAAATTAAATAGATGAAAAGCACCGCAATCATTAGCGCAAAGCCCATTGAGTTTTGCATGTCTTTCATATTTTCTGAGTCACCGCCAAAGCTGTAGCGAATGTCACTTGGCAGTTTTAACTCGCCTTGCTCAAGAATTAAAATTACGTCCGCCATCACGTCACCCAAGCCCACACCTTTGGCTAAGTTGGCGCCAATGTTGATGTAGCGTCCATGATCTTGACGGTTGATGGTTGCGGCTTCTTGACCCTCTGAGCTTTCGGCAACGTCCGACAATTTGATCAAACGCCCGTTAACATTAGGCACGTAGAGTTTTGAGAAATTTTCACCTAGGTTGCGTTGCTCGGGCCGTAGGCGCAAACGCACGTCATATTCTAAACCTTTTTCGCGAAATTTGGTTGCAATGTAGCCTTCAACATATCCACGCAACTCGTTTCCAACCACTTGACTGTTGATGCCATATATTTTTGCCGCTTGCTCTTTTACCCTCACGCGAAACTCGCCGCGCGTATCTTTGTTGCTGGTATCCACGTCTTTTAAGCGCGGGTCGAGCTGCAGTTTTTGGTAAATTTTTTGAGCATATTCTTCCAAAAGCTTTTGGTCGCTTGAAATTAAAGTAAGGCTGAAAGGCTGTCCCTTGCCGCCGTTGCTGCTGGGGTCGTAGTCTTTCACAATTGGGTGAGCAAAACTAAACTCTTTGAGTTGCTTGCGCAGTTTTTCTTTAAATTCGGTGGTTGAAATTTTGCGCACTTTGCCCGGTTTTAAGCGCACATAAAGGTTCGATTTATTTGACTGTGACGAGCCATTTCCAACAGACATTGCGGTCAACTCAACTTCAGAATTTGCACGAATAATTTCATCAACTTTGCGCGCGACATCGTTGGTGGCGCCCAAGCTTGAATCTGGCGCTAACTCTAGCGAAACCGAAAGTTCGCCGTTATTACTTTCGGCAATAAAAGTTTTTGGTACGAAGCGAAAAGCAACCACACTTAAAACCAAAATTGCACCAGTAATTAGCAAAATTCTTTTCGGATTTTCGATCGAAAAAGTGAGAATTTTTTCGTATTTTTTTTCTAAAAATTTTTGAAATTTTTCAAATTTTCTTAAGAATCTTTTTACCGCGGAATCTCCCGCTTCTTCAGAAAGTTTTTTAACTTTGTTACCTGCCAAATAAGCGCAAAGTGCCGGAATAATCGACACCGCAACCAACAAACTAACCAGCATCGAAAAGGCAATTGTTAGGCCAAATTGCTTTAAATATTGCCCAACAACTCCCTTCATAAATGATATTGGCACAAACACTGCAACCACAACCAGCGTGATTGCGACCACTGCCATTATGATCTCACGCGTCGCGTCAGCTGCAGCTTTTTTAGGCTCAATACCTTCTTCAATTTTGCGGTAAATGTTTTCCACCACCACGATGGCGTCATCCACCAACAGCCCAACCGCAAGGCTTAAAGCTAGCAACGAAATTAGGTTGATTGAAAAGCCCAGCGCATACATCGAAATAAAAGCGCCCATCAAAGAAATTGGCAGGGCGATCGCCGTAATCACCGTGGCTCTAACATTGCCAAGAAAACAAAATACTGTGCCAATGGTTAAAATAATGGCGATGATGATGGTTTCGTAAACGTCATTAACATTGTTTTTAATGTATTTACTGGCATTTTTTACCTCTTTAATTTGCGGCGCGCCTTTCATTTGCACCAAGTCTTTTTGCATCTTGGCGATTTGCTTGTTCACGCCATCCGCAACCGCAATGATATTAGAATCAGACTGGCGATAAATATCGATAAAAAGTGACTTTTTACCATCAACAAAAGCGCGCGATTTTTCGTCTTGCAGCCCGTCAAAAACTTTACCCAAATCTGAAATTTTGGTTGGTGCTTCGTTGGAATAAAAATTAACAATCAGGTCATCAATTTGTTTGATGTCGTTGAACTCGCTAGCGCTTCTAAAAACCAACTCTTTTTCTGCGGCATCATTTTTGCCAATCGGCACATTTTCGCCCGAAACGGCAAGCTGCTTGCGCACTTGCGACAGTGAAACTTCGCGGCTTTTAAGAAGCTTTTGATCAAGCAAAATTTGAATTTCTCTTTTGCGCGCGCCCAAAATTTCAACCATGCCAACGTTGCTCGCCTGCTCTAAGCGCGGACTTACAAACTGGTCAGCCAAATCAAAAAGTTCTGCTTCGGGCAAATCGGCGCTAAGCGCCACGGTCATTACCGGCTGATCTGACGGGTCAATGCGGCGAATTACCGGCTCTTTAATGTCTTCAGGGAGCTTTGATTTTGCTTGGTTAATTTTGTCGCGCACCTGTTGCTCGGCATATTTAATGTCGGTGCCTTGGTAAAGATTAATAATCACTTGGCTGGTGTCTTTTAAGCTTCGTGATGTCACCTGTTTTACACCCGAAATTGTGCTAACTTCTTCTTCTAAAATCTTGGTCACCAAAGCCTCAATTTCAGAGGGCGCTGCGCCCTTGTAAGTGGTAGAAACAAAAATTACCGGCACGTCAATGTTGGGAAAAAGATCAACATTCATCTTTTTAAAACAAATGATCCCAACGGTAATGATCACGATCATCACACTGGTAATAAAGGCTGGGCGCTTAATTGAGATGTCGGTAATGTTCATGTTTTGTAAAAAAAATTATTCGTGCGCTTGGTACAATTTTTGCTGCGCAATCAAGTTAGCTATTTTGTAGGCCAATTGAATCTTGGTCATTTCCGAGTTCAAAAAATCCTGCTCAAAAAGCAAAATTTGGTAAGTAGTGGTGCGCCCCTCTCTTAACATTTTGCGCTCATTTTCTAATTTCGATTTTTGCGCCACTTCAATGGCTTGGGCGAGTCCCAAATTTTCTTTGTAGATCTCCAAATTCTGCACCAAATTTTGCCAATCATTTTCCTGCTCAAAAACTTTTTGTTGGTAATTTTTTTTCGCCGCAGCAGCACTTTGAAGGTCACCCCGCCTGATCTCCGAAGTTAATCCAAAATTCACCGGCATTGAAAGTTTCACGCCAACTGTTCCTGCCCGTCCGTTTTTATTTAGAGAAGCATTTAGCGCGTCAGTGGCGCCACCTTGAATTTGGTTTTGCAGGTAAGATCCGTAAAGATTGAGAGAAGGCTTGTTGCTTTCTTCATCAATTTTAGCAATGGCCACAGCCGCTTTCATGTTGGCCTCAAAAGCTTTGATGTCGAAGCGATCACCGCCTTTTATTTTCGGAACTAAAAAACTTTTGAGCTTGTCAAAATTGAAAGGTAGCAGCTTTTCTGTAACTTCGGCAGAGTCGATGTAGCGCTGCTTGTTGAAATCGCGCGACGCGATTTTTTCATCATTTTCGGCTTGCTTTACCGAGAGTTTTCTTGTTTCAAGAAGCGCTTTGGCTTGCAGCACGTCACCTCTCTCACCCAAATTCATTTTCTCTTTTTTGCTAACGTAACTCAAAATTTGTTCAGCACTTTTTAAAGCATTTTTTTGAATTTCGACAATCTTGCGCGCCGCTACCAAATTCCAGTAAGACTGCTCCGCCGTAACTATGGCGGTCACCGAAACAGCTTTTGCCGTGAGCTTTTGGTACTCGTTTGAAAAAAATGCTAAATCTTTTGCGGCCTTGGTTGAGGCACCAAAACGATTTTGCCAAAGCGGCAAAGAAACTTCGATTGTTGGAATGCTTTGGTAATTCGATGAAGACAGTTTGGGGTTAGGAAAATTCGCAGTGTTAAGCCCTTTGTAGGTAACGTGATTTAGCGAGTAGTAAAGTTTGGTGCTCAAACCAAAATCTGAAATTTGCGAAATTCCCACCTGACTGTTGCGATTGTAAACATTGTTGTAGCGCACAATTTGCAAAGCCTGATTTTGCTCAGCAAAACTATTTTGGGTGCTGGCAAAAAAAGTGACGGCAGTAACTAATTTGGCTTTTTCTTTGAGCTTTTCGTAGGCCTCAACATTTTCATTTGCAGCAGCGTAGCTCAAGCTTTGGCCTTTGACTTGTGAGAGATATTCTTCGGGAGAAAGTGGAGAAGAATTTTGCGCTAAAGAAATTTTGCTGCAGAAAATTATTGCTAAGGCGAGCGCGAGAATGATTTTGTTTTTTGGCATTTTAAAAACTTAGTAGAATCAAGAAATTGAAGGCGTGATTAATATTTTTACAAAAAAAATTGAAAAGGTTTTTCTCGAAAAAAAACCACCAAAAAAAATCGCCGTCGCCGTTTCTGGTGGCGCCGATTCTTTAGCACTGACATTGCTTTTGGGCGAATTTTGTTTGGCAAAAAAAATTGAATTGCTGGCGGTAACCATCGATCACAAAATGCGCCAAGGCTCGTCAAACGAGGCTGCAAAGCTTGGCAAAATTTTAGCAAAAGAAAAAATCTCACACCAAATTTTAACAATTAAGCACAAAGAAATTCCGGTAAGCAACATTGAGGCAAGCTTGCGAGAATCCCGCTACGAGGCGCTCTACAACTTTTGCCTTGAGAACAAAATTAAGTTTTTATTTCTCGGACATCACTTGGGAGACGTAGCAGAAAATTTTTTAATTCGTCTTTTTCGCGGCTCTGGATTAGATGGTCTTTCAACAATTGCTGAACTCTCTGACTTCAAGAAAATCAAGCTGGTACGACCACTTTTAGATTTAGAAAAAGATCAATTAAAAAGCTTTTTGGAAGAGAAAAAAATCAAATGGTTTGAAGATGAATCAAACAAAGATGAAAAATTTTTACGCAACAAAATCAGAAATTTTTTCGAAACTTTTGAAGAAAAAAATTTGATTCAAAAAAGAATCAAAAATGCTTCGGATGAAATCGCCAAAATGCGTGATTTTTTTGATGATTTGCTTTTGCGCGAAGCCAAGAAAATTTTAAAATTTAGCCCAGAGGGATTTTGCTTTTTAGATCTAAAAAAATTGCAAAAACTCGACGAAAAAATTGCCCTAAAAATTCTGGCATTAGTTGCCATGGAGGTAAGCCAGCAAAATTACAAACCGCGCTTGAGTCAGTTGAAAATTTTTTACAATTACTTGCTGCAAGATGAAAAATTTAAAACCCGCAATTTTTACGGATGCACTTTTGCAAAACATGACGAGAAATGGCTAATTGCAAAGCCGCAGAAGGAGCGCGAGGAATTTCATTTTCGCACGATTTTGAAAGAACTTTAGGTTTGGCAAGCCAACCAAACACCACTCCCCCTCGATGTCACACCGTCGCATGACGGCGCTCATCTTGTCACAGAGACCGGCGCAAGACGGGATTTGCAATCCCACCTTAATTTTCATGCAAAGTTTTTGTGGCGGCAATGAACGTTTGGAATGCGCTACAAACCACTACTGTCCGGTTAAGAAATTATTAAAACGGCATCAACCCTTGTAATTCAAGGACCTAGATGGGGTAAAAAGTTTTTTCGATCCAGAAAAGAATATCTCTTAGTCATGCTGAGCTTGTCGAAGCATGATTCTGGGCACGGGCTTGAATCATGCTTCGACAAGCTCAGCATGACTAAGATTTTTACTTAAAAAGATTAAAAAATTCTTAACCGGACAGTAGTGGTTACAAACCCAGTCCAGCCGCAGGTACCAAAAAAATCTCAACCAAGAATTGTAATTTTTGATTTTTCTCACCCTTTTTAGGGGAATTCACTTTTTGCAATTTTGAACAAGCAAAGCTCGCAAACCCTTGAAAACAAAGGATCGAGTAAAAAAGTAGATTACTGCCTGCCAGGCAGCTTTTTACACTTCTACGCCAACCTCGCTGCTTTTTCTTTCTTCTTTTTCAGCCAAAAAGCAATGCCGGTAATTGAAAAAAACAGCGGCAAAAATCCCACTAAAAACACGGTAATTTTCCAAACAATTCCAAACCCCTCACCCGCGTGCAAAGCATGTTGCCACGCGATTATTTTTTCGCCGACTAAGTAAAAATTCGGGTCACGTTTTTCAATTATTTTTTGCTGAAATTGATCGACAAAAACTGCGATTGAAGGCTCACCTTCTTGGTAATTTTTTGGCGCAAAATTAACGCGGTAAGGTTGGCTTGGTTTGGCTGGAATGTTAATTAAAAGCAGCTTCTCTTCTGGCTCAACCGCGCTGCTGGCAAGGCTTACCACACTGTCTAAAGTCAGGGCATTTTTTTGCGGTTCAACTTTAAATTCCGCTGCCGTGGCGCGCAAATCTCGGCCAGAAAAAATTGACAAAATCACTGCACTTGTTGCCGGAGTAAAAGTTAAATAAACGCCCGCAAAGCTTGCCAACATTAGCGGCGGCAAAAACCAAAAACCAAATGCCCCGTGCAGCTCACGGTAAAATTTTATGCCTTTAGATGAAAATTTAAAAGTTACCGCGCGCTTTAAATTGCCTTTTCTTGGCCACCACAAAACCACGCCACTTAAGCACATGAAGAGTATGACAAGGCCGAAATTTCCGACGATGGTTTTGCCAATTTCACCTGAAATAAAAAGACTGGTGTGAAATTTTTTAATTAGGCGAAAAAAGTCAGTTTCGGAATTTTTGATTCTTAGAAGCTCGCCCGAAACCGGATCAATTAGGGCTTCGAGCATTGATTTTTTCTCACCGTTTTTTGTGAAGCGAATCACTGCTGGAGATTTTTTTTCGGTTGGAATTTTTACTAAAGTTGCGGCAAATCCTTCGGGAATTTCTTTTTGCGCTAGTTCAATTAAGCGACTTGGAGATTGAATTTCTCCTTCAGCAAAAAGGTGATTTTGGCGCAGTAAAATTTCAGAAATCTCTTTTTGAAAAACTAAAGTTGCACCAATCAAGCCCTGTAAAACTAAGGGAAAGCAAAGAATTAGCGCGAGGTAGAGGTGGATTTTTTTTAAGATTTTGCGCACAGAAATTGTTTAAAATTTGTAATCCTTAAGACTCGCAACAATTAGAATCTAATTAACAAGGCGCTTTACTTTTTTTGCTAAAAATCAGCAATCAGCGCCACATTAAATGCTCTTGGCGAACCAGGAAGAGTGTTGGTAGCATTGTGCGCAGTTTGCACGTAGCTGCGATTTAAAATATTTTCGACGTTTATTTGCGCGCGGTAAGACGAGTTTATTTTGTAGTAAGCAGCGCCGTCAAGCCTGCTAAAGCCTTTGAGTTTAACTGTATTTGCAGCATCCGCGTACTGACTCGACTTGCTAACCACACCTAAACCAGCGGCCCACTCTTGGGTGAAGTCGTACTTGTTCCAAAGCGCAAAGCTGTTGTGCGGAACTAATGCAACTTTGCTTCCAGCGGCGTAGCTTCTGATTGCTTTAATCACTTCAGCATTTTGAAAAGCGTAGCTGGCAATTGTTTGCCATTTGTTGGTGATTTTTCCAGTTGCTGCAAGCTCAAAACCCTTGGTGCGAGATTGTCCACTTAGTTCGGTGTAGCCCGAAACGGTGGCAGTTGGCGTGTTGCTGCGATCAAGCTGAAAGAGCGCGCCAGACAAATTAAGTTTTGGGCTTGCGTCCCACTTGGCACCAATTTCGTAGCTGGCAACTTTTTCTGGTTTGAAGGTTGAGGTAGTTGAGGTTAAACTACTAAACTGATCGCCCGAGCTTGGCTGGTAAGTGACAACGTAGCTGGTGTAAAGGGAGAGAGATTTTTGTGGCTTAATCACCAAACCCGCGCGCGGCGAAACCATTACGTCGGTGCGATCAAGATTTTTGCTGTTTTTGTAGTCTTTAAAATTCATCTCAAAGCGATCAAGGCGAAGGCCCGCAGTTAGCTGCACATATTTGTTGATTTCGACTTGGTCTTGCAAATAAGCCGCAAGCACGCGCACGCTAGATTTGTTGTGGTCGGTAAGAGTGTTGTAAGAAACTGCGGTGTAACTAATTGGACTGCTTAAAGGTACTGACAAAGTGCTGCTGCCGTTGAAGGTGCCACTACTTCTAACTTTAACAGAATTTTGCGAAGTAATTTCAGCGCCAAGCAAAGCGGTGTGAGCAAGTGAGCCAGTTTCAAACTTTTTAGTTAGGTCAGTTTGGTTGGTAAAAGTGTCGCGCTCAACTTTGTCTTGGTAGGCCGAAAGACTTAGGCTGCTGCCAGTTACAACACCCGGGACTACGTTTTGGTAAAACTTGCTATTTCTTGTGTAGCGCATGTTGTTTTTTAACTGCAGCGTGGCGTCAAAATTGTGAGTGAAAATGCCGTAGAACGAGTTGATTTTACTGGTGGAGTTATTTTCGTTGGGGTTGCCAAAAAAGGTGGCAGAGCTTGTTTTTACAGGCGCGCCGTTTACTGACGGAATGCCGCGGTCGGTGACGCGCTGGTCATCAAAATGCTCGTAGCCAAGTTGCACTTTAGTGTCGTCGTTAAAATCAACGGTGGCGGTTGGGTTAAAGCCGAAGCGCTCGAAGCCAACATGGTCGCGGTAGCTGTTTGATTTTTGGTACATTGAGTTGAGGCGTAGCGCAAATTTGTCGTTAACGCGATCGCCCACATCAAACTCAGCGCGACGATTGTCGAACGAGCCACCAGTTAAAACCAAGCGACGTTTTTGCAAACCATCGGCAAATTTTGAAACGCGGTTAATTGCGCCGCCCGGGCTGCCGCGACCAAAGGCCATGGCGTTTGGACCTTTTAAAAATTCGATACTTTCAATGTTGTAAAAATCGCGAATGTACTCGGCGTCATCACGCGCGCCATCGATAAAAAAGTTAGAAGTTGTGCCACCGCTGCCGTTAGTCATGCCGCGAATTGTAACTTGGTCGCGATGCCCCTCGCCCATTTGCACGTTGACACCTGGAACGTAGCGCGCTGCTTCTTCCATTTTGGTAATATTTTGGTCGCGAATCTGGTCTTGCGTTACAACTAAAACAGATTGTGGCGTGTCAAGCAGAGGTGTATTGGTGCGCATTGAGCTTGAACTTGTAGCCGCTTTGTAGCCGTTAGACTTTCCTTCGCCATCAGAAGTAGCAACCACAACAACGCTCGGAAGAGTTGCTGCTTCAGCTTTTAACTCTTTTGCCCAAAGAGATTTTGACAAAAGGGCGAAAAAAAATATTAAGGGGAAAATTTTGCTGATTTTCATGAACTTTCGAGAGCTTTTTTTAAAAAAATTTACCTCGGTTCCGTAATGAAACCAATATTTGATAATCCAAGGCGCTGTAGTGTTGCGAGCACCGAGCTGACTTTGCCGTAATTTACATCCACGTCAGCGCGCACGTGAATTTGCTGTTTGGGATTGTCTTTAGCATTGAGACTTAATTTTCTTTCGAGCTCGGCGGATGAGACTGGTTGGTCATCGATGAAATATTGTCCCGAACCGTTAATTGAAATTGTGACGGTTTTTTGTTCGGTAATTTGCGCCGCGCTTTCCGCAGGTAAGTTCAATTTAATGGTGCTGTTAAGCATTGGCGCGGTGACGAGAAAAATCACCAAAAGCACTAACATCACGTCAACTAGCGGCGTGGTGTTGATTTCGGCGAGTGGCGCTTGCAGATCTTCGCGATCAAAAGGGCTTTGCATCTGACTAATGTTTTTGAGTTTCGTTTGAAAGATACACCGTCATTTGCTCCGCAACGTGACGCAGATTTTGAATCAACAGACGATTCAGGCGAACAAAACTGTTGTAGGCCAAAACTGCTGGGATTGCGGCAAAAAGGCCAATTGCTGTTGCAATTAAGGCTTCGCCCATTGGGCCAGCAACCACTGAAAGGCCGGCATTTCCTTGGGCGGCGATGCTTTCAAGCGCGCCGTAAATTCCCCAAACCGTACCAAACAATCCGATGAAAGGCGACGAACTGCCAATTGAGGCAAGCACGGTTAAACCCTTGTCTAAATTGATGCGGATATCATCAAGAACTTGTAGCAAATGCATGGTGAGAATTTCTTTTTTGGCTTCGTGAGTGTTGTATTTTGGCAGGATGCTTTGCAATTTTTTTACTTCTTCGAGCAAATAATTAGCGCCACCCTCAACATTTTGAAACTCTGTGTGAGCTGGCCAGTCTTTGATGTTGACGTAAGTTTGGTGAAAATTTTGAAAGGCCTTGTATTCGCGGCGCAGCTTTGCTGCTTTCCAAAAAATAATGTACCAACTGGCAAACGACATTAAGAGCAGCAGCAAGAATACTGCGATTAGAACGGTATTTCCTTGAGCAAAAACTTGTCCGAAGTTCATTTTTTAATCCTTAAATAATTTTGAATTCTACTGGCACGATCACGCTAGCCTGCACTGAAACGCCGCTACGGCGCGCTGGCAAAAATTTCCACTGACTTACTGCTTCAACCGCCGCGTTGTCCAAATGATTTGAGCCGCTTGAGAGAGAAATTTGCACTGAAGCCGGAGTGCCATCAGCCTTAACCAAAACGTTAACCAACACTTTGCCCTGAATGCCGTTGCGCTTTGCAGCCGCTGGATATTCTGGCGCTGGGTTGTTTAAGTAAGCGACGTTGAAAATCGGATCGGTTTCAGCAGATTTCGTGGCAACGGCATTTGGGTCTTCACGTCCCGAGGTTTTCTTTTGAGCTAAAGTTTGTTTGTCCGTTTTGGTTTCGGCTTTTTGCGATTTGTCGCTGCTTTTTTGTTTGATAGCATTGTCAGCAACAACTTTTTGCACAACTTGCTTGTGAGTCGCGCTTGAACTTTTTTTGTCAGAAGAAGATGGCGCAACAAAACTTACTTGGATTGCTTGTTGATTAATTACTGTAGGCTTTGACGGCATTAAAGCCCAGCCCGCGATTGCGCCATGCACCAAAGCTGCGGCAGCGAAAGAAAATAGATGCGCATTGCGCTGAGTGAAAATTTGTGACTTCATAAAATTGAGATTTTTGACAATGATTCTCATTAATTATTTTACGAAATTGATAGTCAATATCAAATTTTTACTGATTTACAAAAAATCCAAAATTTTGACATATCCATAATTTCTTTGAGTAATTTTTTTTCGTGACCCAAATTCACTCCATCTTCGCATTCACCAATTAATCATATTACAAATGAAAATCGCTAACGCACAAATTGACTTCTACATTCAAAAAATTGCTCAAGAGAAAATTGCCGGTTGTTTGATCTTCGGACCAGAAACTTCCGTGGCCGATTATCGCTTTGATTTAATTGCCAAAAAAATTTCTCCCAATTTATCCGATCCATTTATGGTCGCGAACCTAAGCAAGGAAAGGCTTGCCGAAGATAAAGGAATTTTGGCTGATGAATTTTTTTCTTTTTCAATGCTTGGCGGAAGAAAATTAATTTTAGTGAAGAATGCTGATATTGCTGGCGGCGCGGCACTTAAAATTCTCTTTGAGGATCGCGATTACGCAAAAAAAAGTGATAATTTTATTTTAATTCACGCAGGCGATCTCGACAAAACATCAGTGTTACGTAAGGCCGCCGAAGATAATTTAAACTTCGCAGTGATTGCTTGTTACGAAGATGATGAGCGCACAATTAGAAATTTTATTGCAAATCAATTGACTGCCAAACAAGTAAAATCAAGCCCCCAAGTACTTGACTTGCTGTTGGAAAAATTCGGAAAAAACCGCCAAATTATCTTGTCAGAACTCGAAAAAATCATGATTTTTTTAGGCGATTCTAAGGAATTAACGATAGAGCTTATAACCAAGCTGACAGCATCTGAAGCTGAAAGTTCGAGCAATGAATTTGTGATGAACTTTGCCGCACAAAAATTTGACGCTGCACTAATGCAAGCAGAGCGACTTTTTAAGGATGGTTTTGAAGCAATTACGCTAATTCGTTTCCTATCAAACTACCTGCAAAAGCTTTACCACTCTAAGGTCGAAATCGAGTCACAAAACGCAGATTTCGAAGAAGTTGTGAAGTCGCAACGTCTTTTTTTCAAAACTGAAATCGAATTTCGCAAACATTTGAGAACACTTTCCTTAAAGTTTTTGATAAACAATTTGCAGTCCTTGGCTAATTTAGAGATAAAAATCAAAACCAGCTCTATGCCCGCAAAGCTTTTTTTTATTGACTTCATCCAGTCTTCATTGAGAACAAAATAATCTATTTAAGATTTTTTAATAACTCTGCTTGACAACTCAGAAGTGATTCGTAAATTCTTCCGCTCCTTCGGGATTTCTTTTCGAAGTTTCTTTCTGATTTACTTTAAGTTGTCTCTCAAGTCTTCGATTATTCGACGACTCGGTTATCTCTTTTCTGCAAATCGTTAGTAGTTGTTTTTACATCGTGAATAGTCGCGTTTATACTTTTAGCAAAAAAAGTAACAATTTTTGAGAGAAACAAAGGCGATAGTCCTATTTGGACTATCTCTTATTAGGTCTCGCATTCATGTCAGATTTAATTTGAGCAAAAGTCAGAACAAATTCTCAAACTTGAGAGTTTGATCCTGGCTCAGAACGAACGCTGGCGGTATGCTTAACACATGCAAGTCGAACGGATATAGCAATATATTAGTGGCAAACGGGTGAGGAATGCAGAGGAATCTCCCCAGCAGTAAGGAATAACTTTGGGAAACCAAAGCTAATGCCATATATTACCGATTTATCGGGAAAGATTTATCGCTGTTGGATGAGCCTCTGTCGGATTAGCTAGTTGGTAAGGTAATGGCTTACCAAGGCAATGATCCGTAGCTGGTCTTAGAGGATGATCAGCCACACTGGAACTGAGACACGGTCCAGACTCCTAC
>CANEVP010000009.1 GCA_947442475.1 Rickettsiales bacterium | reverse complement strand
CAAATTGCTCTCGAGTAATACTGCTTGGATATTTTTTCTTATTCATGAACCTTCCTTGTTATTGATGACAAAGGATTGGTTCAGGATTTTTAATAAGTCAAAGACTTGGGACGGGTTCTAAGAAAAAAAAGCTGTCACCCCTTTGAAGTTTGGGATGACAGCTTTTTTGTTAACAACTTGTTGCAAGCAGCTAGATCCAAGGACGATCATATTCTGGAGCTTCTTCTGAAAGTGGCAGTGACGGAATATCCGCGTAAATTTCATTGTTCATTTTAATCACGACGCGACCCGCGTCGGTAACGATGCCAATCACGGCAAAATCGAGTCCCCATTTTTCAAAAATAGCTTTGGCAAAATCTTCTTTTTCTGGTTTCAAAATCATCAACATTCTTTCTTGAGATTCTGAAAGCATGATTTCGTAAGGCGTCATGCCGGTTTCGCGTTGTGGCACTTTTTCTAAATTTAGCTCAATGCCGGTGCCACCTTTGCCCGACATTTCAAATGACGAAGAAGTTAATCCGGCCGCACCCATGTCTTGAATTGAAAGAATGGCGTCAGATTGCATCAATTCCATGCAAGCCTCGAGCAAAAGTTTTTCGGCAAAAGGATCGCCAACTTGCACAGTTGGACGCTTGTCTTCGTCCCCTTCTTTAAATTCGTCAGAGGCCATAACCGCGCCGTTAATGCCGTCACGTCCCGTTTTTGAACCAACGTAAACAACTGACGCACCAACTTGTGACGCCGCCGAGTAGAAAATTTTATCAGAATCCGCCAAGCCCACGGTCATTGCGTTAACAATGATGTTGCCGTTGTAGCTTTTATCAAAAGTCACTTCGCCGCCAACAGTTGGAACCCCGATGCAATTGCCGTAGCCGCCAATTCCCGACACCACGCCATTCACAAGTTGTTTAGTTTTTGGATGATTAATTTCGCCAAAACGCAGCGCATTCATGTTAGCAATTGGACGAGCACCCATTGTAAATACATCGCGAAGAATGCCGCCCACACCGGTTGCAGCCCCTTGGTAAGGTTCAATGAAAGACGGGTGATTGTGACTTTCCATTTTAAAAACCACCGCCTGATTGTCGCCAATGTCGATGACGCCAGCATTTTCACCAGGCCCACAAATCACCCACGGCGCAGTTGTGTGCATGGTTTTCAAATGTTTTTTGGTAGATTTGTAAGAACAATGTTCCGACCACATTGCCGAGAAAATTCCAAGCTCGGTGATGGTTGGCGTGCGACCGAGAATATCCAAAACTTTTTGGTACTCGCTTTCGGTTAGATTGTGGTCCTTGATGAGTTGAGGAGTGATTTCGATGTGTTTCATTTTGTTAGTTTTTAGTTAGTAATTCTCTTAGAATGGAGCTGTTTTTCTTATCCAATATTTATCAAACCAATCCGGCACTTCATCAACTTTCGCATCAAGAATCTCTCCATCAGCGCCCTCTGCAATAAACAACATTGACGGAGGATTATTAATATCTCCGGGTTCGGAATTATCAAAAATGTAGGAACGATTCGAGTTTTTTACCGCATCTTTTAATAAATCTAGAGATCCATAATAACGAGAAATTATCTTATCTTCACAAACATCATGTCCGCCTCGATTCAAGAATCTGTCCTTGACGCGAGAAATATTGATTGACGGACTTTTTGTGCAAAGAAAATAAAGATAAGTTTTGTAGCCAGCGCGCTTTGCCTTTTTCAAAAATTCAATCTTATCTGGCGAAGACATGACGGTTTCAAAAGTAAAATCTTCTCGAATTTCTATAAGTTTATTTCTGATAAAATCTGATATAACCGAAGCAAAATAGGAATTCATTTTTACATCGATAAATCTCAATTTTTGATTCTGAAGAGAGATATTTCTCGCGGAGTCTATTGGACTACTTTTCTCTAAAAATTTTGGACTATTCAACAAAGTTGATTTCAAGAAATGACTGACAATTTCATCAATCTTTACCTCAACTTTAAAATTCTTAAAATCTAAAAAACCCTCAGTCTTTATAGCTTTTTCAATTTCATCGGGATTTATATAAACCCCAACCAACTCAGCTCTTAAAAGAGATTTTAATCTACTTTTTCCCGAGCCATTTGGACCAGCAAAAACTCTCATTCTTGGCGTTGATTCTGGTGATTTTGTCATCTTTTCTTTTTATTAAATCAGCTATTTTTATCTAAAAATGCCACGATTGGGCAAGAAGCTACATGGTTATAAGACTTTTGTGGCTTCCAAGGGTAAGAGTAAATTTCGGCTTTATATCCCAAGCGCTTTATGTCCTTTCTATGACTTCTGTTGAGCAGCGGGGTAGAAATTCCAATATTGTAGATGCAATTTTGCGCTTTCGCCTCTTCAAAAGCATGCTCTAACATCATGATTGAAGTTGTTGAATCACGATGACTTTTTTCTACAAAAAATGCCGATATTTCACTAATCACAGCGTCCGCATTAAGCTCGAATTTCTTTAAAAAATTTCTGTAAGTGAATTCGGTTCCCGGAACTTCATTTGAAAAATACTCAACCCAGTCAGAGGTTAACAATCTAATACCACCAACAACTCTACCTTCTTTTACTGCGACGATAATCTTGCCTTTATGGTCAAGTTCGTTTTCGGCACTGTGATAATTTTCCCAACCATTTTCAACGCAGTAAACCTCGTGACGCATTTGATAATATTGCTTCAACAGCTCAGGGTCTGTCGTAATAAAAACTTTCACGTCTGCGCTTTTTTCCGTCCGCCAAGAAAGACTTTCTAACACTCCGACAATCCTCTCGCTCCCATTTGGAAACACCTCTACAACATTATCATTTTTAGCCACCAAAACACTTTTTCCAGAAGCCATAACTTCTTGAAATGCAGCAATGCTAGCCTTTCTTGCCAGATCAGGAATTCTATTTTCTAGATCCTGCATTCTTTTTTCTGTAATTCTCATTCTGTTTCGACCTCATTGGTTTAAAATTTATCAACAGCTACAACTTCTCCGCAATCTCATCAGAAAAAACATAGTTTCCTGTCACCATTTGCACATCGTCGCAATCTTCCAGCGCGTCGATCATTTTCATTAGTTTTTGGGCTTGCTCAAGATCAGTTACTTCCATTTGGTTTTTTGCTTTCCAGTCGAATTTTGCTGAAAGCGGGTCTTTAAATTTTTCGGCTAAAGCTTCGCGAACTGCGTTTAAATTTTCTGGTTTGGTAATTACAACGTGAATTTCTTCTGACGATTCAACTTCTTCGGCACCAGCTTCCAGCGCGGCTTCAAACATTTCTTCTTCACTGGCAATTTTGCCGTCAAATTGAATCACGCCAACGTGATCAAACATAAAACCAACCGATCCGGTTTCTCCCAAAGCGCCACCGGCTTTGGTGAAAGTGCTGCGAACTTCACTTGCCGTGCGATTGCGATTGTCGGTTAGTGCTTCAACGATAATTGCAATTCCGCCCGGTGCGTAGCCTTCGTAGCGAATTTCATCAAAATTATCGCCGCCAATTTCGCCGCTGGCTTTTTTGATTGCAGCGTCAATTCGATCTTTTGGCATGTTGTTGGTGCGAGCGTCAATTAAGGCGTTACGCAAACGTGGGTTAGAGTTTGGATCAACATTGCCGCCTTTTGCTGAAACGGTGATTTCGCGTAAAATTTTAGTAAAACGCTTAGCTTTTTTAGCGTCTTGCGCGCCTTTGCGGTGCTTGATATTTGCAAACTGAGAGTGACCTGCCATGAGAAAAATGGGAATTGAAATTTTTAAGAAGCGCCAAGAATTCCACCAAACTTAATTGGCGAAATTTTCTTGGCAAGACCCGTGGCATCTTCAATTTCAACGATTGTGGCGCACAATGTTGCCTCACCTTTTGCTGGTTCCATTTTAGAAAATTTACGTTTTTGCAAAAACATTTTAAGCGGCACTTCTTTGTCCATGCCAATCACCGAATCGTAATCGCCGCACATGCCGGCGTCGGTTTGGTAAGCGGTGCCACCTTTCATGACGTGGCAATCGGCAGTAGGAATATGGGTGTGCGAACCAATAACGGCGCTGACTCGCCCGTCTAAAAATTTTCCCATCGCCATTTTTTCTGAAGTGGCCTCGGCGTGAAAATCAACAAAAATTGCATCAGCCTCAATGCCCAAACGATTACTTTTTAAAATCTCGTCAACCGCTTCAAATGGGCATGAAACGTGATATTTGGTAAATACTTGGCCGAGTAAATGAATGGTTAAAACTTTTTTTTCAAATGCCGTGGTTAAAATTCTAACGCCAACTCCGGGACAAGATTTAGGAAAATTTGCCGGACGTAAAAGGCGTTTTGTGTCATTGATGAAGCTGGTGATTTCGTGCTGATCCCAAATGTGATCGCCGCCAGTTAAAATATCGGCGCCACAATTGAGCAATTCTTGCATCGAGCTACGATTAATGCCAAAGCCGCCCGAAGCGTTGTCGCAATTGACGATCGTGAAATCGATTTGGTTTTCGAGTTTAATTCTTTGCAAATTTTCTGTGACTATTTTGCGGCCCACGCGACCTACAATATCACCGCAAAATAGTAATTTCATTAGCGACCACCACCACTTTGCTTTTCACCACCTCGTGAAAAACTTATCGCCGGACCTTGATTTCTATTTCTATCATCTTCTTCCGTCACACTAGTAGGTTTCATGCTTTCACTGTTTTTTAAAGTATCGAGAACACTAGAAGCATCTTTTATCGCAGAATTCATTGGATTTTTTTCTTCTGATGACTCTTTTTCAATTGTATCTAATGTTTTTGATAAGCCTTTAGTAACATCATTTAGCTCAGGATTTTCTTTATTAACCCCTTCCAAAATTCCTTGGCACTGCTTCATTAATTCTGGATCTTTGGTACCAGCAACCGCATCAACCATTTTCTGCAACGCACTAATTAAAGGATTTTTTTCTTCTTCAACCTGATTGCCTTCCAGACCTTTTGGATCAGTAGATTTCGACTTAGTCGAAGATTCCTCAACTTCGTTAACCCCAACTTCTGCTTTATTTGCAGGATTTTTTTCATCTTGTTGCGAGCGACTTAGCATAAATTCTTGCGCATCTTTCATCATGCCTTCTATCTGACTCGTTATTTCTGAAGAGAATTGTGGGCCTGATTTTTGTTCTGATTGTTGAACTGATTGTTGAACTGATGAATCACTTTTCTTATCTTTAACGTCTCCTTTAGAATTTTTTTGCGCTTTTTTTCCAAATAAATTTTCCAGGAATTCCATCAAGGTAGTTTCTTCTTTTCCTTCTTCATTTTTCTGCTCTTCGCCTTCATCATCCTTCGGACCAGATTGACCACCTCCCGACTTACCACTTAACATATTAGAAAAAGCGTTTATGGCAGAGGTGACCGCTTTTAGAGCAGCATTTACAAGCTTTACAGCTGCAACAGCTACATCAATTACAGCCCCGATTGGACCGCCAATTTTTTTATCCTTTTCCTTCTCTTTTTGATCTTTTTCTGATTGCGAAGTTGATCCAGCACTAGTGTCTTTTCCATCTTCTTTTTTATCAAGGTTTTCCTGATCTTTCTTTTTCTCTTCTTCAGTTTGTCCGACTGTTGTGTTATTAGATTTATTATCTGCTGCTTTCATGACGTTTGAGTAGTTTAAAATTTATCAAAATTTGTAGGCGCACAAAAAAATATCGGGTGCGCCTAACTGTCAAACAAATTCACATTGCCAGCTTGAATTTAAGAAATGATTTTCGATCATCCGCAATTCCTTCCTCACACATTTTTTTCCAAAAAAATTTCATAAAAAAACATGGCTAAAACTCTCTACGACAAAATTTGGGACTCGCATTTAGTTTACGATGACGGCTCTTCGAGCGCGATTTACGTTGATCGCCAGCTGATTCACGAAGTAACTTCTCCGCAAGCTTTTGAAGGTTTACGCATGACTGGCAGAAAACCACGTCGTCCTGAAGCACATTTAGCTGTAGCCGACCACAATGTGCCAACCACAACCGCTGACCGCAGCAACGGAACTCACGGTATCAAAGACGCCACCTCACGCATTCAAGTTGAAACTTTAGAAAATAACTGCCGCGAATTCGGCATTAAATATTTTGATTTAGACGACAAAAAACAGGGCGTGGTTCACATTGTTGGCCCTGAACAAGGTCTTACCCAACCAGGCATGGTGATTGTTTGCGGCGATAGCCACACTTCAACTCACGGCGCTTTTGGCGCACTAGCTTTTGGCATCGGCACATCTGAAGTTGAACATGTTTTGGCAACGCAAACCTTGATCCAAAGCCCCGCAAAAAACTTTTTAGTAAAAGTTGACGGCAAGCTTGGCGCGGGCGTTACAGCAAAAGACATTACTCTTGCCGTAATTGGCAAAATTGGCACTGCGGGCGCCACTGGTTGCGTCATTGAATATGCGGGAGATGCCATCAAATCACTTTCCATGGAAGGCCGCATGACCGTGTGCAACATGTCAATTGAAGCCGGCGCTCGCGCTGGTTTGATTGCACCCGACGAAACTACTTACGCTTACCTAAAAGGTCGCCCAATGGCGCCACGTGATTTCGACAAAGCAGTGAAATATTGGGAGTCTTTAACTTCTGACGCTGGCGCAAAATATGACAAAAAACTTCACTTAAACGCCGCTGACATCGCACCACAAGTTACTTGGGGAACCAGCCCGGAAGATGCTTTGCCAATCACCGACAAAGTTCCTTTCCCTGAAAGCTTCGCTGACCAAGGCAAACAAGAAGCAGTAAAAAGATCACTCAAATACATGGGTTTAATCGCAGGAACTCCGCTTGAAGAAATTTCCATCGACAAAGTTTTCATCGGCTCTTGCACTAACGGCCGCATCGAAGACTTTCGCGCTGCAGCAAAAATTTTAGACGGCAGAAAAATCGCCGCCAACATCAAACTAGCAATGGTTGTTCCAGGATCTGGTTTGGTAAAAGAACAAGCCGAAAAAGAAGGCTTAGATAAAATTTTCATCGCCTCAGGCTTTGAATGGCGAGAACCGGGATGCTCAATGTGTTTGGCGATGAATGCTGACAAATTGGAATTTGGCGAACGCTGTGCTTCAACTTCAAATCGCAATTTCGAAGGTCGCCAAGGTCGCGGTGGCAGAACTCACCTTTTGAGCCCAGCTATGGCTGCAGCTGCTGCAGTTGCCGGACATTTAGTTGATGTGCGTAAATTCTAATTAGAAAATGAGATGCTTTTTTTCTTTCGTTCTAAGCAAGAGCCAACTTCTCGTAACTACGACGTTACAGGCTCTTCTGGCTTTTCCGCATTGCCTTTGAAATCAAGTCAAAAAGTTTCCGACGATCAAGAATTTCAATGGAGCGTCGGCCTTGTTAAAGATTTTGCAGCAATTTTTGCGGCGATGTTTCTTTCCGCAATTGGCTACGGAATTTTAATGGTGATGATTGCACTCAAACTTGAAGCCAATGTTAAAAATGAAGTTTTAATGTCGATTTCTGCCGCCACTCAAATTGGCGCTGGCGTAATATTTTCACGCTTCTTGCCCTCAATGGGACGCAAGGCCGGAATGATCAACAGCATTTATTTTGGCTCAATTCTTTCAGCAGTTTGTTCGCTGGCTCTTTACTGGTATCTGGGATATTTCTTCTGGCTGGCGATGGTTTTTTGCATCGGAACTTCTTTCTTTATTTGTGGCGTTACTCGCGGCACCATCATGATTGATCTTGCTCCAACTCATATTCGCGCCATGGTGATTTCTTTTGGTACTATGTTGGTCGCCATTGGCAATAGCTTGGGACCAGTCATTTTAAAAGTTTTTCAAACCTCTGACAGCTTCGCTTCCTTTGCACTTGCCAGCGGATTTTTCTTAGCCTCAGTTGCTCCACTAGAGCGACTCAGAACAGTTGACGCTGCGGTTCGCGAAGAAAAATCAATTGGGGTTTGGCGCTACATTAAAAACTCACCAAAAATCATGCTCGCCGCTTTTTCGACAAGCTTTGCCATGTCGTCATCCAGTGCCTTTTTAATTATTTACGGCATTAAAATCGGCATGCCCAAAGATGAAGCCTCGCTGCTTTTGTCGGTGCTACTTTTTGGCACGGTTTTCTACATCCCAGCGGGATATCTCGCCAATATTTTAAATCGCAGATTCATGATGATTAGCGCTGCGGTTCTTTCTTTGATATGCGCTTACGCTCTTTTTGCGGTGCAAGATTCTGCCAAAATTCCCCTCTTATTATTTTTACTTTTCGGCGCCCTTGCCTGCATAAAATTACCTGCAGTTGTTTTGATTAATGAAAAATACAAACCAACGCAACGTCTCGCCGTAAACAGCGCTTTTACCAGATTTAGTTTGATTGGAAATATCTGCGGCCTCTTCACCACAGGCGCTTTAATGAAAATGTTTGGACCATATGGATTGTGGATTTCGGTAATGTCAATTTTGACTTTCTTTCTGACTTTTTGCTGCATCAATTACACTAAAAAATTCCTCAGAAAAGAATTCAAATCAGAAGATTTTTCAATTTTTAACAAACACCAAAATGAGCAATTGTCAGACTTCTAACTGCCCTACACGCAAATTTTTAAAAAAACTTTTTCGCTGCAAAAGCGAACCGGTTGTCGCTTGCGTTAATTTGCACGGTGTCATCGGCAAAGATTCAAAATTATCTTCAGGGTTAAATTTTGAAAATGTCGCACCTCTTTTAAAACGTGCTTTTGAAGTGAAAAAAGTTAAAGCGGTAGCGCTTGCAGTTAATTCTCCCGGAGGCTCACCAGTTCAATCCGAACTAATTTATAATTACGTTCGCGAACTTTCTGAGGAGAAAAAAATTCCAGTTTACACTTTTGCCCAAGATGTTGCGGCGTCTGGCGGCTACTGGCTGCTTTTATCGGGAGATGAAGTTTACGCCCACAATTCGTCAATTTTGGGCTCAATTGGCGTGATTTTTTCAGGCTTTGGTTTTGTCGATTTAATCAAAAAAATCGGCGTCGATCGACGCGTTTACACAGAAGGAAAAAACAAAGCGATTCTCGATCCATTCATGCCCGAACAAGAAGAAAATGTCGAAATTTTAAAAGATTGTCAGCGCGATATTTTTGAAAATTTCAAAGATTTAGTGCGCTTGCGACGCACGGGCAAATTAAAAGAATCGGAAGAAAAATTATTTACCGGCGCTTTTTGGTCAGGCAAAAAATCTCTCGAGCTTGGCTTGATTGACGGCGTGTGCGACATGCGCAGCAAAATGAAAGAAAAGTTCGGCTCTAAAGTTGAACTGAAACAAATCACTGCAAAAAAAGGATTGCTAAAAAGTTTCTTCTCAGAAAAGTCGAACTTTACCGACAGCTTACTCAACAAGGTTGAAGAACGAATTAGTTTTAACAAATTCGGACTTTAATCTCCTCTCAAAATAAAATTAAACAGACCATGACCTTCTTCAAATCTGACCTCAAAAACTCCGATCCAGAAATTTTCGCTTCCATTGAAAAAGAAACCGATCGTCAAAAATATCAAATCGAATTAATCGCTTCTGAAAATATCGTAAGCCGCGCCGTTCTTGAAGCGCAAGGCTCGGTATTTACCAACAAATATGCTGAAGGTTATCCAGCAAAAAGATATTACGGCGGCTGTGAATTTTCTGATGAAATCGAGCAATCAGCAATTGATCGCCTGTGCAAACTTTTCGGCGCAAGCTTTGCTAACGTGCAACCGCACTCGGGCGCTTCTGCGAATTTAGCAGTTTATCTCGCCACCCTTCAACCGGGCGACACCATCATGGGAATGTCATTGGCTGCTGGTGGACACTTAACTCACGGCGCACAACGCACAATTTCAGGCATGTGGTTTAAATCAGTTCAGTACGGCATTCGTTTGGATGACGGCTTGATCGACTACGATCAAATGGAAAGCTTGGCGCGCGAACATAAACCAAAATTAATTGTCGCAGGCATTTCTTCTTACCCACGCATTGTTGATTGGTCACGCTTTAGAAAAGTTGCTGACGAAATCGGCGCACTTTTGATGGTTGATATGGCTCACGTTGCAGGGCTTGTTGCTGCTGGCCTTTATCCATCGCCAATTGGTGTTGCTGACATTGTCACTTCAACAACTCACAAAACTTTACGCGGCCCTCGTGGTGGTGTGATTTTAACAAATAACGAAGAGCTAGCCAAAAAAATTAATTCTGCAGTTTTTCCTGGTCTTCAAGGTGGGCCATTAATGCATGTAATCGCTGCTAAAGCGGTTGCGTTTGCCGAAGCTTTGCGTCCTGAATTTAAAATTTACGCAAAACAAATTGTTACCAATGCCAAAGTTTTGTCAGAAGTTTTGATGAAACGCGGCCTAAAAATCACGACAGGCGGCACGGATTGCCACTTGATGGTTGTTGATTTGACGCCGCTTGAAACGCTAACCGGCAAAGAAGCTGAAAAAGTTTTGGAACGCGCCGGCCTCACCTGCAACAAAAATGCGATTCCAAATGATCCGCGCTCACCTTTCGTAACTTCGGGTCTTCGTTTTGGCACAGCTGCAGGAACTACCCGCGGCTTTAAAGAGAAAGAGTTTGAAAGAATCGGCAACATGATTTGCGATTGCCTCGAAGGCTTCGTGAAAAATGGCGAAGAAGGAAATCGCGCTTTGGAAACGAAGATGAAGGCGGAAGTTGCAACCCTTTGCAAAGAATTCCCAATCTACTAAATTTGGCCTGCGGCAACGCGCCCCACCTTCGTGGGGAACCCCAGTAGTAACAACTTTAATTTCAAAAATGTCTGATCCAATAAAGCTAATCACTTCAAAACTATCTCCTTACGGCCACCGCGTTGAAATGGTTTTGATCGAAAAAAATATCCCCTACGAAAAGCAAGACATCTCTCTGGCGACAAAGCCAGATTGGTTTGTAAAAGACGCACCTCTTGGCAAAGTGCCTTTGCTTTACGTTGGCGATAAACCGCTTTTTGAATCAATCGCCATTTGTGAATATTTGGAAGATGCTTTCCCAGAAAATCCTCTGCACCCAAAAGATGCTTTGATAAAAGGTTGGCATCGCGGTTGGATGGAAGTTGCCAATGGCATCACTTCCGCAACTCTAGGCATGATTTTCTCTCAAAATCAGGAAGAATTTGATTTGAAAAAAGTTGAAATAGTCACTCGCCTTGCCGCCATCGACAAGCATTTGAAATTCAGCCCTTATTTTGACGGCGAAAAATTTTCACTGGTAGATGCTTGTATGGCTTCAGCCTTCAAGCCGCTGACCTTCATCGACAATAAATTTACTTTAGAAATTTTCGATCTTTACAAAACTGCCGCAACTTACGTTGAAAGCGTAGTTGCCCGCGGATCTTTGCACAAAGCACTTCCAGATGATTATGAAAGCTTATTCAAAGGCTTACTTGAAAGAAAAAAATCTCACCTGTTGACGATGAGCTTTAGCTTGTAGATAGTTCGCAATTCATAATTTCAACATCCCGACTCGGTGTCATGCTGAGCCTGTCGAAGCATGTTTTAAGTTTCGCATCACGAAACATGCTTCGACAGGCTCAGAATGACACCGAGTTTTTTTAATCTCTTACAAAACATGAAAATCGCTAACACCAAATTAAAAATTAAACGCCACAACGAACTTAGAATCGTCAAAGCCCATCCGTGGATTTTCTCCAACGAAATCGAAAATTTCCCCTCACTAAAAGGCCTTGAAAAAGGTTCAGTTGTTACGGTTCAAATTAACAAAGATGATGATTTCGCAGTCGCTTATTTCAACTCACACAGCTTGATTGCGGCCCGCATTTTAACTTACGATTTAAGCCAAGAAATTGATGAGGCTTTTTTTATCGAAAGAATTTCTGACGCTCTTGCTTTGCGTGAAAAATTCTTCGACAAACCTTTTTACCGCTTAGTTCACTCGGAAGCTGATTTTTTACCAGGCCTTGTGGTTGACCGCTTTGGCGATATTTTCTCTTGCCAAATTTCAACTGCCGGAATGGAAAAGCTTTCCCCACTATTAATTGCCGCACTAGAAAAACTTTTTCCAAAAGCTGCGATTTTTTTTAGAAATGATGTTGAAAGCAGAAAGTTTGAAGGCTTGGAACTTTACAGCAAAACCATCAAAGGCGACATTGCCGACGCAATTGAAATTGAAGAAAATGGTTTAAAATTTTCAGTTGACGTCAAAGGCGGCCAAAAGACCGGCTGGTTTTTCGACCAAAGAGAAAATCGTAAATTTATCGGCACACTCGCCAAAGATTGCACCGTGCTTGACGCCTTTTGTTATCAAGGTGGATTTGGTATTAACGCTTTGAAAAACGGCGCTAAATCTGTGACTTTTATTGATTCTTCGGAAGATGCTTTGGCACATTTAAAAACCAATTTGGCACTAAATAATCTCGACGAATATAGCGAAATTATTTGCGACAAAGTTTACGACGTTTTGGAAAACCCGCAATTTCAAGAAAGAGAGTTTGACATTGTGCTGCTTGATCCACCAGCTTTTGTAAAATCTAAAAAAGATTTTTTTGTTGGCTTAAAAGGTTACGAAAAATTGGTAAAACTTTCGGCAAAATTGGTGAAGAAAAATGGCATTTTGATGCTGACTTCATGCTCGCACAACGCAACTTTGAGTGATTTGCTTGCAGCTGCCAATGATGGATTTCGCAAAGCTAATCGTAAGGCGAAATTAATTCGCACTTCAGGTGCGGGCTTTGATCACCCGATTAATCCGGCCTTGAAAGAAAGTGAATATTTGAAATCGATTACGTTTTTGGTAGAGTAGAAACAAACACTATCACTCTAAACCACTGCTAAAAACTCTGCTGGAATGGGTTTGTAACCCAGTCCACGTATTCATTTCCTTACTTTAAAATTTTAAATGAACATGAGGACGGGATTACAAATCCCATCCTGCGTCGTAAACGACGCTCGATGTAATCTTAAGACATCTCCAACATCTTGCGCAGCGGTGCTTCTGCCCTTAATCGCAATTCTTCATCCATCACCAATTCCCCACCAAAACCCGATTTATTGCCATATTTCATCACCAAATAAAGCTTTTCTAAGGTGTTCAGCTGCATGTATGGACAATTATTACACAAAGTACATCCCGCCCGATCCACAAACGGGCAATCGTAAAATTTTCCAGTCGGATTCAAACGCTTCATCTGATGAATAATATGCGGCTCGGTCAAAACGATGAATTCGCCGCCTTGATTTTCTTCGGCAAATTTCAACAAAGACGAGGTTGAACCAATGTGATAGGCGCGCGCCAACAAAGCTTCCGGGCACTCTGGGTGCGCAATAACTTTAGCAGTTGGATGATTTACCACCAACTTCACCAATTCTTTCTCACTAAATTGTTCGTGAACGACACAGCTACCATTCCACAAAATCATTTTGCGGCCAATTTCTTTCATCAAATAGCGACCCAAATGTTGGTCGGGTGCGAAAATAATTTCTTGGGTCAAAGGAATTTGCTCGATGATTTTTTTGGCGTTAGTTGAAGTAACAATAATATCCGACAAAGCCTTGATATCAGCAGAGCAATTGATGTAGGTCACGACAATTGCTTTTGGGTGTTTTTTGCGAAATTGGGCAAATGGAATTGGTTGGCAAGAATCTTCCAAACTGCATCCCGCTTTTAAATCAGGGATTAAAACTTTTTTTGCAGGCGACAAAATTTTGGCAACTTCGGCCATAAATTTTACGCCACAAAATACGATTACGTCAGCGTCAGTTGATGCGGCTTTGCGTGAGAGATCAAGCGAATCGCCAACAAAATCGGCAATATCTTGGATTTCGGAATCCTGATAATAATGCGCCAAAATCACGGCATTTTGCTCGCGTTTCAAACGCAAAATTTCTTCTTCTAAATTTGTAGGTATTTCGTACATACTTATTTTTATTTAAAGACCAACAATTCCGAAAACTTCATTTCGGGTTTTTTTAGCAATTTCACTCGCCTGATTTTTTCCATCGTCCAAAACTTGACGGATGTAGCTTTGATCTTTCTTAAATCGCGCTAAATTTTCTTGGATTGGACGCAATTTTTCGATCAAACTTTCGGCTAAATCATTTTTAAATTTGCCGTTTCCTGCAGTTTCATATTCTTTGGCAATATCCTCTGGAAGCTTGCCTGAGACTGCTGAAAAGATATTTAACAAATTGTAAATTTCTGGACGCGCTTCATCAAAATTAATTGTGGCAAGCGAATCGGTTTTTGCCTTCTTAACTTTTTTCAAAATCACGTCCGCCGAGTCTTCTAAATTGATGCGCGACAAATCTGATTCATCCGACTTACTCATTTTTTTCAAACCATCTTGCAGCGACATAATGCGCTTCACCGCCTTTAAAATCATAGGCTCCGGCAATTTAAAATATTCGGTGCTGTAGCGACGATTAAACGCGCCCGCAAGATCACGAGTTAATTCAAGATGTTGTTTTTGATCTTCGCCAACTGGCACGACATCAGCGCGATAAAGTAAAATATCGGAGGCCATTAGAACTGGGTAGGCATAAAGTCCCAAGCAAATTGATTCATCCTCTTCTTTAATAGTCTCCCACTTCGCACTCAAACCACTCATCACCTGAATTCTTTTTTCTTTGAATTGGGTCATGCGATTAAGCCATCCCTTGGGAGTAATGGTACTTAAAACCCATGCCAATTCTGCGTGCTCTGGCACTTCACTTTGCACAAAAATTGTCGATTTTTTTGGGTCTAAACCGCAAGCCAGATAAACCGCTGCGGCGTCCATCACGTTTTTCTGCAAGCTTTTTGGATCTTGCGGCAAAGTAATCGCGTGCAAATTCATCACGCCAAAAATGCAGCGGTGGGTTGTTTGCAAGTCAATCCAGTTGGCGATTGAGCCGAGGTAATTTCCAAGATGTAAATTGCCTGTGGGCTGAATTCCTGAGAGAACTGTTTTCATGAAATTGAGAAATATGCGTATTGCTTTGAAAGGCGCGGCACCTTAATTTCGCGATCTTGTAAGGCAAGTGGATGGTCGCTGGTTTTAACTTGGCAACAAGTTTGAAAATTAGAGGAAAGTCCGGACTCTAGCGAGGGAAAATATCAGTTAACGGCTGACCAGAATTTTGAATAAACTAGAAATTCTGAGGGAAAGTGTCACAGAGAATATACCGCTAAGCCTTCGGGCCAGTAAGGGTGAAAACGCGAGGTAAGAGCTCACGCGCTTCTATGGTAACATAGATTTGGAAAAACCCTATTTAGAGCAAGACCAAATAGGAGTGGCAAGTTCTTCAATGAACAGATGTCCTCGCCATCGTCACTCGGGTAGGTTGCTTGAGGTTAGCGGCGACGCTAATCCTAGATGAATGACTGTCGCCTGAGTAATCGGGTACAAAATCCGGCTTATAGCTTGCCTTACTTACAACTAAAAAATTTTACGCATGCTTTCAACCAATCAAATCCGCACAAAATTTCTCGATTATTTCGCAGCCAACGGTCACGAGATTTTCGCCTCTTCATCTTTAGTGCCACACAACGACCCCACTTTGATGTTTACCAACGCGGGGATGAATCAGTTTAAAAATTATTTCACTGGCGTTGAAGTGCCAAAATTTAAACGCGCCGTAACTTCGCAAAAATGTGTGCGCGCTGGCGGCAAACACAACGATCTCGACAATGTTGGTTTCACCGCACGTCACCACACTTTTTTTGAAATGTTGGGCAATTTTTCGTTTGGCGATTATTTCAAAGAAGAAGCAATTTTTTACGCTTGGAATTTTTTAACTAAAGAACTCGAAATCAACAAAGACAAGCTTTTGGTCACTGTTTATCACAATGATGATGTGGCTGCAGATTTCTGGAAAAAGATCGCCGGCCTGCCCCAAGAAAAAATTATTCGCATCACAACCGACGACAACTTTTGGTCAATGGGCGATGTCGGCCCGTGCGGCCCTTGCTCAGAAATTTTTTATGACCACGGCGATAAAATTTTTGGCGATGTTCCAGGCAGCAAAGACCAAGACGGCGATCGTTTTATTGAAATTTGGAATTTGGTTTTCATGCAATTTGAAAAACACAAAGATGGCAAAATGATCGAATTACCAAAACCCTGCATCGACACCGGCATGGGCTTGGAGCGCTTAACATCTGTGTTGCAAGGAGTTCACGATAATTACGAAACTGATAATTTCAGAAAGTTAATTTCTGAAATTCAGGCATTGGGCGTGGCGTAAAAATATCTAAGCCTTTACAGAACTTTAACCACCTCTTCCACCGCCACTTCTAAATGAAGAACCATCTAATTTCGTTGTCGCTTTACTAACTGCAGCAGTTTCTCCTGTTAAAATAGCAGGAGAATACGGCCTAAAAACCGGCGAGGGTTTTTCAGGCTGAATCTTTTTCTTTCTAGATTCTTCAAGACTTACAACGTCACTTTTTTCAGAGCTTGGCTTCTCGTTAATTATATCGCCTCTGCTATCATTTTTTCGCTCTGATAAAGTTGCCAAATCTTTAGAAACCAGAGAAGACGAGGTAAAACAAGACTCCTTAACCACCTCTTCAGAATTTTTAGACACCGTCTCAATCATTTTTTTCAAATCTGAACGCTCAGTAATTATTGGATTTTCTTGCCCTGACGAAAAAGAAGTTGGCTGAAGCGTTATAAGTTGGGACTCTTTCACTAACTTTTTAAAATCTAGTGACGCGGTTTCAATCATCTCTCTCAATCCTGGATTTGCACTAATTACGGCATTTTTTGTATCTGGATTTGCTCGCTGCGACAAAATTGTCGTTAAAGAATTATTGCCACTTGCGGCGGCAATTTCTACGACAGTTCTAACGCCATATTCTTTGTGATTAACATTCGCGCCAAAACTCACCAATAAAAGCGCCAGAGTTGCTTGACCGTTTTGCACGGCGTAAGTCAGCATTGAATCCAAGCTTTTTTCATTCAAAGAGATTCCTAAAATTTGCTCTAATGCCGTTTTCTCTATCGATCTATCTTGTTTTGGCGCTTGCGGCTGCTCTTTTGCGGTTTCGATAATTTGTATTTTTTCTTTTTCTGATTCTTCCAAAAGCTTTGCCTGAAATTGCTCAGACTCTTTCTTAGCAACTAGCTCTTTTTGATTTTGAGCCGCCTGCTTTTTCAAACTGTCGAGAATTTGCAACATGGCTATTTGGTGAAATTCTAAAGCAATTCCGGCTTCGATAATTTGGCTTTGTTCTCTGGCTTGACTATCGGCTTCTCTTTGAGCTGCCTGATCTCGGGCTTCTAGTTTAGAATCAACAACAATTTGACTTTCTTTTTTTGAACTAATTTCTCTACCGCCCCTTTGGCGAACTTGCCCACCTTGCTCTCTTTTAGAAGAATCAATTTCACTTTTTTGATTGTCGAAATTTTTGAGATCTTTTTTGGAAACATTAACACCCGCTTCCACCAATTTTTCTAAATCTGCCGCTTTAGCCAAATCACTTTTTCCCGAAATCATCGTTGCAGCCGCTGGGCTCAAGCCATTTTCACCGAATTCATTAAGCTTTGTTCCCAAATTATATTTGTCTAAAAAATCGGAAAATTCTTTTTTGTTTTTATCAATCGGCTTGTTGGAAGCACATGAAATAATGAAAATTTCCTGCGCTAATTTTTCAACGCGCCGCTCTCTTTCCTTTCTCTGTTTACGTTTTTTTTCCTCTTCTTCGCGTGTTCCTTCTGTGGCTGTTTCTTGTGCATTTTCTTTAGCAACTTGCTCTTCCATTTGACGAAGTTCTTGCACATATTCCTGCAATTTTCGTGGCAATGCTTCTAATATTTGCGAGGCTCTTGGGTTTGCTTCTTTGGGATTTGGCAAAACAAAATCAGCCGCCGAAAAACTCGCAGCAAAATTTTTTAAATCTGTCAGATTTTGCACAAATTCTAAATCTTCTTCCTGTGAAAGTGAATTAAATTCTGTCATTTATTAATTTGATAAAATTATCGATGCCAAAAAGCGCAATGAACGAGCCCATGCGCGGGCCTTGGTCTGAGCCAAGTAAGATTTGATACAAAGCTAAAAACCAGTCACGCATGTTTTTTTCATAGCCGTGATTTTTACCCACTTGAAAAACTAAATTTTGCAATAAAGCGCCATCATTTTTTTGTTCGTCAGTAGCGTTTTCTATCGCCTCAATTAGCTCGCGAAGTGCTGATTTTTCTGAGTCGGTGGCGTGACGATATTTTTTATTTTTCTTGATGAAGTCGTCGTAATAGTTAATCGCACTCGCCACCATTTTTGCCAAAAGTGGTGAGTTTTCTTTTGAAAGACCATCCTGATATTTCGAAATAAAACCCCAAAGCACCGAGTCATTTTCAGGGTTACAAGCACTCGCCAAATTCAACAAAAGTGAATAAGTTAAGCTAAAATTAGTTGTTGGAACATTACCTAAATGAATGTGGAAAGCGGGATTATCAAGCTGCGCCGCCTCTTCTTGTCCGGCGAAAGCCGCCGCAAAAGTTAAATATTCATCCATCGCTTTTGGAATCACATCAAAATAAAGACGCTTTGCAGTCTTTGGTTTTTGATACATGAACAAGCTCATCGATTCAGCTGGGGCATATTTCAACCAATCTTCAACCGAGATGCCGTTGCCTTTAGATTTAGAAATTTTTTCACCAGTGTCAGATAAAAACATTTCGTAAGTGAAATTGACCGGAGGCACGCCGCCCAAGATTTCGCAAACCCTGCGATAAATTCTTTCGTTAGGTTGGTGATCTTTTCCGTAAATTTCGTAATCAACCCCCAAACTAAACCAGCGGGCACCGAAATCGATTTTCCACTGCAATTTGCAATTGCCGCCAGTCACCGGAATTTCTTTTTCAGCGCCATTTGCGTCTAAATAAATTACACTTCCCTTAGCTTTGTTGATGCCTTTAACGCCTTTGTCGATGACAATTCCAGATTCTGGATCAATTGGCATGAATGGACTGTAAGTTTCTTGACGTTCTGCGCCAAGGCTTGGCAGCATTAGATCCATCAGCTCTTCATATTTTTCAAGCACACGCAACATTGTCGAATCAAAGGCGCCAGATTTATATTTTTCAGTGGCGCTGATGAATTCGTAATCAAAACCAAATGAATCTAAAAAAGCACGAAGGCGCGAATTCATGTTGTGGCCGTAAGATTCATGAGTGCCAAAAGGATCTGGCACCGAGGTAAGCGGGCGACCCAAATTAGCGCGCACCATTTCTTGGTTGGGCACATTATCCGGCACTTTGCGCAAGCCATCAATATCGTCAGAAACACAAAACATGCGAGTTGGAATTTGCGGCGCGATGCAAGAAAAAGCGTAACGCACAAATGCAGTGCGCACTACTTCTCCAAAGGTACCAATATGGGGCAAACCTGACGGACCGTAGCCGGTTTCAAAAAGTACGTAACCTTTTTTTGGAGTCTTGCCGCCAATTTTTTCCAAAATTCTACGCGCCTCTTCAAAGGGCCAAGATTTGGATTCGATGTAAGATTTTTGTGAAATATTCATAATTTAATGTGTTTTTAAAAATTTAATTAGATCGGTTTTTTGCAATTTAAAATCATTTGCCGCCCAGAATTTTTTAGCCATTTCGATGGCCTTTCCAGCAGCTTGCCCTGTGAATCCAAGATTAATCACATCTTCACCACTTATTGGAAAATTTGGTAGGAAAAAGTTTTGCAAAAATTTAATATTTTTTTTTGCGTTAGAATTTTTTTGTAGGTCGGAATTTTTGGCTAAAGAAAGTAAATACAAATTAAGTACAAGATTTTTGTCGGCAAAAACTAGAAGTTGCTTCAGATCTTCCATTCTAAGCTCGAGCCCACTGGGCCCCGTCAACGAGTTCAAAAAGTAAAAAAAATATTTCTTTTCCAAATTAGTCGCACAAATTTCTTGAGCGAAAATTTTTAAATCGATTTCTTTTTGCAAAAATAATGCCGCGATTTTTAGGTTTTGGGTGGCTGAAAAATCAAATTCTTCTTCTAACTTAAAAAGTCGCTCCAAAGCTTCAACATCAAGCTTTGAGCTAAAAATTGAATCAGCAATTTTTTGCTCTTTAAAAACTTTTAAAACCACAATTAGATTTTCCCTCTTCTCACTCGAAAGCATTTTTAAAACTTCCGCTCTTACCCTTTCTTTCGATAATTTTTTCAGATTTTCTTTTTCTGATATGCAGGCCATTAAACCTTTGGGATCAAGCTCTGCGGCATATTGACAGCTAAATCTGAAGAAGCGCAAAATGCGCAAATAATCTTCTTCGATTCTGGTTTTTGCCTCGCCGATGAATCGAACTTTTTGGTTTTTAATATCAGAAATTCCATCGAAGTAATCGCTCACCAAACCAGCAGAATCAAGGTAAAGAGCGTTAATCGTAAAATCGCGCCTCTGTGCATCTAAAAAATAATCACTAACAAATTCTGGTTCGCAGTGGCGCCCATCAGTTTTGTCATCTTTGCGCAAAGTGGTGATTTCAAAATTCTTACCAGCAACCACCGCCGTGATCGTGCCAAATTTGACGCCGGTTGGAATCGCTTTGATTTTATTTTTGTTAAGAATTTTGATGATTTCTTCAGGCAAATATTTTGTGCAAAAATCAAAATCGTGAACTTCTTTTTTAAGCAGCAAATCACGCACCGCACCGCCAACAATACGGATTTCTTCACCAAAAATTTGGAAAAGAGTTTTTACTTCTGGGGGAAATTTTTTGATTAACTCTGGGTGCGAGAAGGTTTTTGGCTGCACTAGATTACCGTCAAAAACAAACCCAACTCATCAGCTTTTTTAATCACCTCAAACTTATCTAAAACCAACGTAGAGTTAGCTTGAATCGCAATGCCACCAATTCCCGAGGCGAAAGCGTTTTTAATCGTCTCAATACCAATGGTTGGCATATCTGCTTTCATGCTTTGTTTAGCTTTTTTCATCTTCAGCAAAACCGCATCTTTTTTGTAATCAACTTTCAAAGTGGCGCATCTTTTTATCATTTCGTCAGTGCCCTCAAGGGCTTCAACCGCAATGATTTGCTTTTGTGCAATTACTAAAGATTGCCCAACATCAAAATTAGAAAATGACTTAATCGCTTTCACACCAAGCGCAATATCTTCAAGGTTTTCTTTTGTCGGTTGGTGGCGCGTCAGCGTTGATTTTACTGAGATCACGCAATCGAGCAACTCGTCAATTCGCAAAATTTTTAAACCTTCTTTTTCAAAAAATTTAATCACTGCACGTAAAACCGCGTCATCTCCTAAAATTTTATTAGCTAAAATTTTAGCCAGCAGAACCGCGCCACGCTTATCTACTTTTAGTGATGAAAAATTTGGCTTGGTAACGCCACCGATAAAAACTAAATTCTTTATTTCATTTTGGTGAATCGCCGCCAAAAATTTTTCAACCTCGCCGTATCCTACGGTTATTGGATTGAAAGCAGAATAATCAATTTCGTAAACCTCACCTTCCAACAAAAATACTAAAAATTTGCGACTTTTTTTTTGGCAATCTTCGATCAACATTTTTGGCAAAGATCCACGTCCGGCGAAAATTGCAAGTGAACCTAAATTATCCTGCATGGTTTAAACTAGCGCCTCCGTCGATAAATAAAATCTGCCCAGTAACAAAATCATTTTTGAGCAAAAACTCAATTGCCTGCAAAATATTTTTCACTTCACCTTTGGTTTTTAGAGGAATTTTTCTAATCAGATTTTGGGTTTCAATTGAAGGATTTTTTTCATCAATTGAGTTTAAAATAAATCCCGGTGCAATAGCGTTAACTCTGACTTGTGGCGCTAATTCCAAAGACAACATCTTGGTAAATTCTGCCAAAGATTTTTTGCTCAAAAGATAGTAAAAATAGCTGGTGTCGAAACGCGCAATATTCTTGTCGATCATGTTGATGATCTGCGCATTTTTTAGCGAATTTCTTTCGATATTTTTGGCGAATTCTTTACTTAAAATTAGTGGCGAAATCAGGTGAGTATTTAAGTTATTCATCAGCTCCGCGTCACCTGAATCAAGGAATTTCGAGCGAGTAAAAATTGAGGCATTGTTAATTAACAAATTCCAATTCGAGAATTTTTTTTGCACCGCATCTGCCAACTTTTTAGCCTGCGTCAGATCACATAAATCGCAGTGAAAAATCTCGCATTTTACACCAAAATCAGCGCGGATTTTTTCTGCCAAAACTTCAGCTTCTTTTTTTGAACTCTTGTAGCTAAGCGCAATATCAAAACCCATTTCAGCAAGATTTAGAGCGATCTCGCGACCAATTCTTTTGGCCGCTCCCGTAATTAATGCTGTTCCTGATTTTTTAGCTTTCTTGCTCATCTTGTGATTTTCTGTGTTCAACAATTTTTTTGTAAAGCTCGCGCAACACTTCCTCGACGCCTTTGGTTGTGACGCCAGAAATTGCAAAAACTTGCGGCTTAGCGACGCCTTGTTTTTTGAGGAAAGCTTTTAATTTTGTGATTTTTTTCTTAATATCGGCCTCGTCTAAAAGGTCGATTTTATTGAGCGCAACGATTTCTGGTTTTTCCAAAAGTTCCGGACTGTAACCTTTAAGCTCATCACGAATCACGCTGTAATTATCAACCACATCTTCGGCGGAACCATCAATTAAGTGCAGCAAAACGCCGCATCTTTCAACGTGCTTTAAGAAACGATCACCAAGGCCGCGACCTTCTGAAGCGCCTTTGATTAATCCCGGAATATCCGCTAAAACGAACTCATGACCATCAACGTAAACCACACCAAGTTGAGGACGCAAAGTGGTAAAAGGATAATCAGCAATTTTTGGTTTAGCGCGAGTTGTTGCAGCCAAGAAAGTTGATTTTCCGGCGTTGGGCATGCCGAGCAATCCAGAGTCAGAAAGCAGTTTTAACTTTAAATTTACCCAAAGTGATTCACCCGCTTCACCATCTTGCGCAAAGGTTGGAGCGCGATTGGTTGAGCTTTTAAAATTAGCGTTTCCAAGGCCACCGCGACCACCTTTTGCAACGACAAATCTTTCGCCGTGGGTTTTCAAATCATACAAAAGATATTGCTCATCTTCTGAAAAAATTTGAGTGCCAACCGGAACTTTCAAAATCATGTCTTCCGCCGAAGGGCCGTGTCTGTTAGCGCCGTGACCACGAATTCCACTTTTAGCAATGAAGTTTTGTTGAAAACGAAAATCGATCAAAGTGTTTAGATCTTTGATTGCTTCAAAAATAATGCTCGCACCTCTGCCGCCGTCGCCGCCGTCTGGGCCGCCGTGAGAGATGAATTTTTCACGTCTAAAACTGGAAGCGCCGTTACCGCCGTTGCCTGCCGTTAAACATACTTTTGCTTCGTCGATGAATTGCATTAATTGCTCGCTAAAATGAATTTTTCTTCTTCTGAAGTTTTGCCGCCGGCTTCACGCACTAGCAACAAAAACGGTCTCAATAATTCGTAATTTTTCTTTTTGAATAGGGCCATTTCAAGACGCGATGCTGCAATATAAGCTACATCCAAAGTTCTGCAGCCGTAGGTGCGCATTGAGAATTTTTTGTCGCCCATTTTTTCAGTAAGCATATTTTGATCTTCACTGGCAATTACCGGAACATCGCTTCCCGCTCTTTTAGAAACGCGGATGCGGCGGTTGTTCATGTAAGCACCAAAACCTTTTTCACAGTAATAAGTTTCGCTGCCGAAAATTTTGCTAATCGCAACCGAGATTGACTCTTTTTCACCATTTTCAGCACGATGCTCAAGAGCTACCGCAACAGTAAAATCGGGGTTTGAGCGCGTCAGGTTTTCGAAGCCATCAATTGGAAAAATTGTGTAAGAATATTCTGCATTTTTACTGCGAATAATATTTTGTCCGTCGGAAAAAATAAGATTATAATCAGGTCTAAATTTTGAAAGATCGTCAGCTAAAATTTGACGAACGCGATTGTAGCAAGATGTTGCAAATCGACTAGATGATGCTGGATTTGATTGCAAATGCTCCAACTCATTGAAGTCGCGCGACATATGCGCAGTAGCTTTCTCAATAGCCTTAATGATGACGTTTAGATTTGCACTATATCGCATTAGTATTTTCTGATTTGAAAGTTGAGATTGAGTTCGGGGGTTTCTGACAGGCTTCTTACAGTTTTGAGTGAAAATTCCAGATTAGTTTCTGCTAAGCCAGACATTTTTACGAGGCTGTGGGCGCAAAAATTTTCATCGTCACGATTTTGAAAATCAGAGCGATAATGGGCCCCGCGGCTTTCGCGACGATTTAGCGCTGCAAAATTGGCGGCAAGTGAGTTTAAAAATAAATTTTTCAACTCGAAATACGCGATGAGTTCTTCGTTCCAGACCAGACTTTTGCTGGTGATTTTGTAGTTTTTGAAAATTTCGAAAAGTTCGAGAGTTTTGGCGAGACCATCTTTTAACAATTCTTCTGTGCGAAATACGCCAAGATTTTTTTCGTTATTTTCTTGGAGTTGGCGTTTTATTTGAGAAAGGCCCAAATCTGAAGTTGTACCAAAGATTTCTTTTAGTTTTTCAATCTTTCCTGCAGCAATTTTCTCCGCCAAGCTTTTCGATTTTTCAGAAATTTTCTCCGCCGCTTTTTCTCCAGCGATTTTTCCAAAGACAATTAAATCAAGCAGAGAATTACACCCCAAACGATTCGCGCCATGCACTGAAACGCAGGCCGCTTCACCAATTGCCATTAATCCTAAAACTTCTTTTTCGCCGTTAAGCACCATACAATCTAAATTTGTTGGAATGCCTCCCATGGTGTAGTGAGCGGAAGGAGCTACGGGAATTAAATCTTTTTTTACATCGAGACGACTAAAGTTTTTTACCAATTCAATAACTCCAGGAAGTTTATTTTTCAGAACTTCATCATCGATGTGGCGTAAATCTAAATTGAGAAAATTTTTGTTTTTTCCGGCCCCGCGACCTTGATTGATTTCTGATGCCATTGCTTGCGAAATCACATCGCGCGACGCTAATTCCATCATTTTCGGCGCATAATTTTCCATGAAACGCTTGCCTTCCGAGTTAAGCAAGTAGCCACCCTCACCTCGCGCCGCTTCGGTGATTAGAAAGCCATTAACATGAATTCCAGTTGGATGAAATTGTACAAATTCCATGTCTTGCAGCGCCAAACCCTCTTCAAAAACTAAAGCCGATCCGTCGCCACTACAAATTAATGATGACGTGGTGTTGTGATAAATTTGGCTATAGCCGCCAGTTGCTAAAATGACGATTTTGCTTTCGAAAATTACTAACTCGCCAGAATTTAAATCAATCGTCAAACATCCATAGCATTGACTTTGTCCTTCCATCAAAAGATCACTAACAAAAAATTCTGAGAAAAATTTAACACCACTTTTTAGCGCTTGTTCGTAAAGCGTATGCAAAATTGTGTGGCCGGTTTTGTCTTTAGAATAGCAAGCGCGGTAAGCCAAATCGCCTTGTCCGAAATTGGTGGTTTGAGCGCCGTAAGCGCGTTGAGCAATTTTACCATTTTGGTCGCGTGAAAAAACCACGCCCATTCTTTCAAGCGCCAGAATTGCTGGTTGGGCTTCGCGACAAAGCAATTCAACTGCGTCGGTATCGGCCAAATAATCAGCGCCTTTTAGCGTGTCGTAAGCGTGCCATTTCCAATTGTCATTTTGAACATTGCTTAGCGCGGCATTGATTCCGCCTTTAGCTGCAACCGTATGACTATTGGTTGGAATCACTTTGCTAATCACTGCAATATTTTTTGCACCAGAATTAATCGCCGAAATTGCCGCCATTAATCCAGCGCCACCCGAACCAATAATGACAATGTCGAATTGATGTTTTGAGGTTATAAAATCCACTTAGAAAAAATTAGGAATTAAGAATTAGGATTTCGCAGTTTAGAGTTTTTCCATCGATAATTCAAACACTCATTTTCCTTTGATCAAAATCATTTTCTGCGCTTTAGACGAAGCACAAAATTTAAAAAAATTGTTAGTTAATCTTAGTCACGAAATGCAAATTTCGCATCCCGACTTTGAAATCATCGCCTGCCTTGATGGCAGCAAAGATGACTCTTTCGAGCTGCTTTCGGCTTTTGCTAAATTTCATCCGGTAAAAATTTTGCCACTTAAAAATGAAAGAGGTTTGGGTCTAGCTTTTAAAAGACTTTTTTTAGATGTGATCAAAAATTCTGCCGATGATGACTTAATAATTTCACTTGATGCAGATAATACTCACAATCCCGAACAGATTCCGGAAATGATTGAGTATTTTCAAAAAAATAATCTTGATTTGCTCGTGGCATCGCGTTTTTGCAGCAGCAGCGTAATGGCTGACTTTCCGCTACGACGAAAATTAATCAGCAAATCAATTTCTATTTTGCTGCAGAATTTATTTTCAGTACGCAAAATTTCCGGCGAAAAATTACAAGATTTCACCAGCGGTTATCGAATTTACAAAGCAGAAAAATTAAAAAAACTTTTTGCTGAACAGAAAAATCAATTCATCACCGAGCCAGAATTTACTTATACTTGCGAGCTTTTAATTAAATTAGCGCGCATCAATTGTCGCATTGATGAAATTGCTATTTCTTACGATTACGGGAAAAAAATTGGTGCCAGCAAATTACGCCTAATGCGAAATTTTTGGCGACTGATTATTCTACTAGGAAAGCTGATGAGGAGATAAAATCTTGCCAAAATATTTTGCCTTACGTTAAATCCCAATCCATTACACCTCACATTCAACTTTAACTTCCCCCAAAAAATGATACAAAAAAGAAGAGTTGTCGTCACTGGCATTGGTGCTGTGACGCCTTTATCAGCAAGTGCTGAAGGTACTTGGAAAAAACTCATTAATGGCGAGTCAGGAATTGGCAAAATCAGCCTTTTCGACACTACTGATTGCCCGTGCAAAATTGCTGGCGAAGTAAAATATGGCTCTGAAGGCGACACTAATCCTGATCTTTTTTACCTCGACAATTTCATTGACCAAAAAGAACAAAGAAAAATGGATCGCTTTATCCATTTTGCAGTTGCTGCTGCAGATCAAGCGGTTGCTGATTCTGGCTGGATTGCCGAAACCGACGAACAAAAATATCGCACTGGAATCATGATGGGATCCGGTATTGGCGGACTTCCAGCCATCGAAAAAACTACTATTCATATGAAAGAAAGAGGTGTGAAAAAAATCACACCATTCTTCATACCTTCAAGTTTGATCAATCTAGCTTCCGGACAAATTTCAATTAAACATGGCTACATGGGACCAAACCATGCCGTGGTTACAGCTTGCGCTTCAGGCACTCACGCCATTGGCGATTCTGCTCGCATGATTGAATATGGTGATGTTGACGTAATGATTGCCGGTGGCGCTGAATCAGCAATTTGCGAAGTTGGTGTTGGTGGATTTGCTGCACTACGCGCACTTTCAACTGCTTTCAATGACAATCCTACTGCCGGATCTCGCCCTTGGGATAAAGCCCGCGATGGTTTCGTAATGGGTGAAGGCGCTGGTGTTGTGGTTTTGGAAGAATATGAACATGCCAAAAAACGCGGCGCTAAAATTTACGCTGAAGTTGTCGGCTACGGAATGTCGGGTGATGCTTATCACATTACCGCTCCTGAAAGCAATGGACGTGGCTCAACTTACGCAATGAAATTGGCTTTGAAGCATGCCCAAATGAATCCTGAAGACATCGACTACATTAATGCTCACGGCACTTCAACACCACTTGGTGATGAAATTGAAGTAAGCTCAGTAAAGAAAATTTTTGGCGATCACTCTTACAAACTTTCAATGTCTTCAACCAAATCAGCAACTGGTCACCTTCTTGGTGCGGCGGGTGCGATTGAAGCGATTTTTTCTATTTTGGCAATGCGCGACAATGTCGCTCCACCAACCTTAAATTTGGAAGATCCATCCGAAGGCTGCGACATTGATTTAGTAGCAAAGCATGCCAAACAAAGAAAGATTGACGCCATCATGTCTAACTCATTTGGCTTTGGCGGAACCAATGCTTGCCTAGTTTTAAAACGTCCTTCATAGCATGAAAAAAAGACTCTTCACCATATGCGCCGGTTTCTCTGCTGTAGTTTTTTGTTATCTGCTTTTGCTACTTAGCGTGATTATGTATTTTAACGCGCCTAACAGCTATCACAGCAATGATAAAAGATTCATCATTGAAAGCGGCATGACTCTACGTGAAGTTGTCGAAAAGCTACACAACGACAAAATTGTTAAAAACCCAACAGCCTTTCTTTACATTGCTCAACTAATCAAAGGCCTAGATCCAAAAGTTCGTTACGGTGAATATTTTTTCGAAAAAAATCTCTCTTACTACAAGATCCTCCATAAAATGACGAAAGGTAATATCTTCTTTCGCAAAGTTACCGTGGCTGAAGGCCTTTCCAGCAACAGTGCTCTTTATGCCATCGATCACGCTAATGGTTTGATCGGACAGCTTCCTGAACGCATTAAAGAAGGCAGCCTACTTCCTGAAACTTATTTCTACTCTTACAACGACACTAAAGTTGGCGTAGTTAAGCGCATGCAAGACTCCATGCAAAGAGCAATTAACGAACTTTGGGAAAAGCGCGATTTAACAATTCCGGTTAAAAGCAAAGAAGAAGCTTTAATCCTTGCCTCAATTGTTGAAAAAGAAACTGGCATCGAATCAGAGCGACCAAAAGTCGCTTCCGTATTCATAAACCGCTTGCGCAAAAACATGAAGTTGCAATCAGATCCGACAACCATTTATTCCTTTACCTTTGGCGATAAATCTTTGGAAAGACCAATTAAAACTAGCGACCTCCAAAATAACTCACCTTTCAATACCTATCACATTTACGGCTTGCCACCTGCTCCAATTTGCAATCCGGGACTTGCCTCAATCAAAGCAGTTTTGAACCCGATTCAAACTGACTTCATCTTCTTCGTGGCCAGCGGTCGCGGCGATCACGCTTTTTCTGCAACCCTGCAAGAACACAATGCTAATGTCGCAAGATATCGCAGCCTCATGCAAAGTAGAGAGCAAAAAGCTCAGGCTCCAGATGCAGAAGGTGCTGCAGATCCTGCGGTACAACCAAGTGAAGCCCCAGCTGCTAATTAGTGGGCTTCCTGCCATTTTGAGGAGTATGGAAAAATTATGAATAACCTCAATCTGTCCCAAACAGTTCATCTTCAACAAAGCGCCTCTGACCCTAAAAATTCAGCTTGGGTTTTCGCCTCCGCAGGCTCTGGCAAAACTAAAATTCTCACCGATCGCGTTTTAAGACTTCTGCTTGACGACATTTCGCCAAGCAAAATTCTCTGCCTCACCTTCACCAAAGTAGCCGCCGCCGAAATGCAGCATCGCATTAATTCTGAATTGGCGAAATGGATTTTGTGCAGTGACGAAGAATTAGTAAAAAAACTCAGCAATTTAAGCGGCAAAAATCCGACGGTAATTGATCTAAAAAAAGCGCGAACTTTATTCGTTAAAATCCTCGACGAAGAATCCAAAATCAAGGTTCAAACCATTCACTCTTTCTGCCAAACTTTAATCAAAATTTTTCCATTTGAAGCCAAGGTAAAACCAACTTTTGAAGTGTTGGAAGAAAGTCAGGAAAAGCTGCTACTCAACCAGGCCCAAAAAGAAGTTTTGAAGAAAGCGCTGACCAATCTTGAGCTGAAAAACTTAGTCCAAAAAACTAACGCCAAACTCCACGAAGAAAGCTTTACTGGCCTTGTTGCGAACCTTTTAAACAAAAAAGAACAACTCAACTCTTTGAAGGAAAATTTCTTCGGAATTGAGAATGTGATTGCAGAAATTTTTAAGAATTTTGCGGTGCCAAAAAATCAAACCGATGTAGAAATTTTTGCTGATTTTCTAGGTCAAATTAATCGCGATAAAAATTTTGCTCTGGCCTCGCGCCTAGAAGCAGGAAGCTCCTCAAAAAATGCCGAAACCGCCACCAAGATTAGAATTTTTTTAGATGATCCGGTTTTAGAAAATTTTGAAACCTATAAGTTAGCTTTTTTCACCAAAGAAAACGAGCCCCGTAAAATTTACGGAGAGCCGGCAAAAGATCAGATAAATCTTAGCTTCATGACTGATTGCCAAAAAATTATTTTGGATTTTTTGGATAAATTAAACTCACTAAAAATTGCTAGCGACACCGAACTGCTTCTGCGTTTTGTCGATCACATTTTAGAAAATTACTCGCAGCTAAAAAAACAAAATTCTACTTTGGATTACAACGACCTAATCGTTGAAACCAACAAGCTGTTGGCTAATGCCGAATTTTCTGCTTGGGTAAAATTAAAAATGGATGGTACTTTCGATCACATTTTAATCGATGAATCGCAAGATACTAACCACCAGCAATGGGATATTATTAAAGCGCTGAGTGAAGATTTTTTTGCGGGAGAAAGCTCGGCCAATAAAAATCGCAGCATTTTTATTGTTGGTGACGAAAAACAGTCGATCTACAGTTTTCAAGGCGCTGAACCCAATATTAGTGCGGAAATTTTTGAGTTTTTTGCGAGAAAACTTGGCGGCAATCTAAAAAAAATTGAGCTAAATAATTCTTTCCGTTCGGCGGCAAAAGTTTTGCAAGCGGTTGACCAAGTTTTTTCCGATCCAAAAAGAAAACACGCCATTAGTAAAGTATCGGAATTTTCCGAGCACAAGCCAATCCGCGACGCAATTGGCAAAGTTGAAATCTGGCCGCAAATTCAAAAAGAAAAAGAAGAGAAAAAAGAAAAAAGTTATGAGTGGCAAATTGATTTTGCTGCTAAAAAAAATCCGCCAGAAGAAGAAATTTTGGCCGAGATTATTGCCCGAAAAATTAAGTCACGAGTTGAGCTAAAAGATCTAGATTACGGCGATTTCATGATTTTGCTGCGCAATCGCACTAATGGTTTTGACCGCGCTTTAACCAAATATTTTCACCAATATCAAATTCCTTTCACGTCTGTTAGTCGCGTGAAATTCAGCGAAAGCCTGTTGATTCAAGATTTGCTTAGCGCCGCTAAATTTGTCACTTTGCCGCAAGATGATTTGAATTTGGCCTGTCTTTTGAAGTCGCCGATTTTTGAAATGAAAGAAGAAGATTTGTTAGAAATTTGTCTGAAGAAAAATGCCGATAGCAGCACGATTTATCAAGCTTTGGATCATTTGCCAAAATTTTCTACGACGAAAAAAAATCTCGAAGAATTAATCGCTAAATCACAAAACCTCACCTGCTTTGAGTTTTTTTATTTTTTGCTTCACGACAAAAATCATCAGCAGAATTTCGTCGCACATTTTGGGTTCGAAAGCCTGGAAATGTTGGATAAATTTACTTTGAGCGCTTTTGATTTTTCGCAGAATTTTTCGCCAAATTTGCAAAAGTTTTTAGAATTTATTGAAAGACTCGATCCGAGAATTTCTCTCGCGTCAGAAGAAAGTAACCGAGTTCGAATCAGCACTATTCACTCTGCAAAAGGTCTGCAAGCGCGCGCTGTAATGGTTCCCGACTGTGCTTATAATTTTAATCAATTGCTTAGTGCCAAAGAGGAAATTTCTTGGGTGGAATTTGGCGCCGATAAATTTCCTCTTTGGTGCCGCAAAAAAGACGATGAAAATCGCCACTTAAAAAAACACCGCGCTGAAAAATTAATTGAGGCGAAAGAAGAATATTTGCGCCTGCTCTACGTGGCGATGACGCGCGCCGAAGATGAGTTATATGTTGGCGGCTTTGGCAATTCGTCTGATCCAGAGTCTTGGTATGAAGTGGTGAAGAATTCGGTTACTTGCGGGGAAATTGTAACGAAAGAAAAGTTTTTTGAAGCAACTAACCTTAAGCTGGACCTTGAGCTGGAAGGGGTTTGTAACCCCGTCCACATGTTCACTAAAACTAAAAGCGAGCTGAACATTGAGACGGGTTTACAAACCACGTCTCGCGCAGTCATGACATCGAGAGATATTGCTGCACGAAGCACTCAAAACCAAATCAACCACTCCCAAATCAAAGGCCGACTCGTTCACAAAATTTTCGAAATTATCGGCAAAAATTTTAGCGCCGACAAAAATTGGCTGCGGCAATTAGCTGAAAAAATTATTCAAAAAGAAGAGTTTTTAGACGAGAAAGAAAAAAACAAAATACAGCGCGAGATCTATGAATTCATGGAGAGCGATCAATTTGAAAAGCTTTTTTTAGGCAAAGTAAAATGCGAAATTGAACTTGCTGGAGAAATCGAAAATAAAAAAATTCTAGGACGAATTGATCTACTAGTTGAGCGAGAAAATGAAATTTTAATCATCGATTACAAGTCAGATGAGACTTTGCCAAAAGCCATTCCACAGCATTATTTAAACCAGCTACAAACTTACGCAAAACTAGTAAAAAATATTTACCCTAACCCACCAATTAAAACCGGAATTTTTTGGACAGGATTTTTGAAATTAGAAATTTTTTAAAATTTAATTTTATGACAATTACGACAACAAAAAAAATCAGTAAAATTCGCACTAATTCTCCCAAAATTCTCGCCCAATCTAAGACCCGACTTCTGCAACAATTTTTAGATGAGGGTAAACATGAAGTAGAAGAAATTGAGATAAAATTAAAAACTCATAATCCCTATGAATATGGAACAATTGGAGTCCACGCTATATTTTCAATTCCCAAGCAAAGCTTAAAAGCTCTATCAACTTTTTTTGGATGTGACGTCTCAGAAAAAGATATTAAAAAAATTTTTGCAGACATCGTAAAAATTATGCAAAATCCAGAATCCGTTGCCAAACATTTAAAAAATTTGGATGAGGAAATTGGCAGAAAAATTGCCCCTCTTGAATATGGCGAGGCAGATTTGCCCCAATATTTAATTCCCGCTCGCGGATATTTTATTGCCGGCCCTCCTCCAGAAAATTATCAACCGCGCAATCAAGGTCGATCTTTGGATCAAGAGCTATTAAAGCGAGAAATGGCTGCTGGCATTAATATTGAAGGCTTTACACCAAAATTCGTTGGCCTGATCAACCGCAAAAAAGCCAATCAATTTATAAACGAGGGACATCTTTTTGCAGAGGATGTGCAGGTAAATAATTTACTACTTCATTCCAAATATTCTCACAGGCTGCATCACGAAATTATTAGAAATGCCGTAGCGGCAGAAGAGCTAGATTTATCAATTGGCAACAACAAAAAACTGGACCAGAAAGAATTATTAACACTGCTAACAACCTACACCACGAACGGATCCAGCTTGTGGGACTGCTTGATTGACTCTCTAGACGATAGTTTGATTTCAGTTGAGTCAGTAACATCTAAGCGAGATCTTTTTGGAACTCATAAAAATTTATATTCTGTCGAAAATTTTTCATATAGCAGCAGATCTCCTAACACCATTAACTCTCTGATCACTTGCTTTGGAGCAGATTTGGACTTGCCAAATTTACAGCATTATCTTCTCAATAGCCATTGGAAGGAAGCGGCTCAAATGGTGGAAAAAGCAAGAGAGATAATTGAAGAAGATCGAGGTGCAGCAGCAAATGCGAGCAAGTTTAACTTAAACGAGGCTTTGACTAATTTTGCAATCACGCCTTATTTAGAAACTGCGAAACAAATTTATAACGAAAGCGGTAATGAGCTTAGAAAATTAAGAAATAAACTTTTTACATCAACTCGCTACAAAGAAACTTCAACTATCGATACCAGCTTTTCTAGCCTTTACACTAGCTGCATAAAATCGCTCGCAACGATTGGATATTTAAACCCTGGCTCTATTGGACCCTCACCTCTAACCACAACTCCACAGCAAGCAGGAGAATCAGCAAAATATCGACCATATCAGGACAAAACCCCTTCTAATCAAACTGCGATGACTGAATTTCCGAGAACCACGACTTCATCACTACCGAAATCTTCAGACACTATTGATAAAGGGATCAAAAATAAAATTTTCAAACCAAAACCATTGGGTCGCACTCATAAATCTATGGATGATTATGCCGCAGAAAAATTTAAAACCGTTAAAGATCAACAACCAAAGCCTAATCCAAAAAAATTCAGTTCTAGCAACTCTAGCAACTTTAAAATATCTCGAATTTTGCCTACAGCTCTAAACGCAACATCTCTTCAAAACTCGGACGACGACGGATCACGCTAAATTTATCACCATCAACCAAAACTTCTGGGATCATCGGGCGGCAATTATATTCGTTTGACATTGACGATCCATAAGCACCCGCCGAGCAGAATGCCAATAAATCTTGCGACTGTGGATAAATCATGGCGCGATTTGCCGCTAGAATATCGGTGCTTTCGCACACGGGTCCCGCAAGATCGTAAGCCATTTCGACACCATATTTTTTCGTAACCGGCATCACTTCGTGGTAAGAACCGTAAAGGCCAGGACGCATCAAATCATTCATCGCAGCATCAATTATCACAAAATTTTTCACGTCAGTTTCTTTTAAAAACAAAACTTTGGTAATTAACAAACCGGCGCTTCCAACCATTGCTCTACCTGGAGCAATCGTCACACTGACGTCCAAACCCTCAATCACGTCTTTGATTAATTTGGCGTAATCATTGAGCAAAAGCGTGTTTTCGTTTTTGTATAAAATTCCGATACCACCGCCAAAATCCAAGGCTGAAATTTTGTGACCATTTTTTTTGAGAGTTAGGCAAAGCTCACGCAATTTTGCAAAAGCCATTTTGAATGGTTCCAGCGTGGTAATTTGCGAACCGATATGCATCGCGATACCATGAATTTCAAGGCTTGGAAGATTTGAGACTAAAGCGTAAATCGCCTCAGCTTTTTCAATATCCACACCAAATTTATCACCTTTGCGGCCCGTAGAAATTTTATCGTGAGTTTTAGCGTCAACATTTGGGTTTACGCGCAAGCTGAATTTGGCTTTTTTACCCAACTTTCCCGCAGCTTCATTGAGCAAAAATATTTCGGCTTCTGATTCCACCGAAAATTCTTCAACACCATTTTTTAAAGCAAATTCCATTTCTTCGCGAGCTTTGCCGACACCGGCAAAAACGATTTTTTTTGGATCAACTTTTGCTTTAAGTCCACGAAAAATCTCACCAGCTGAAACCGCGTCAATTCCAGCTCCAAGCTTGCTCAGAATTTCAACTAAGTGAATGTTAAAATTAGCTTTAATGGCGTAGCAAATTTTGTAATTAGCAATTCCGGCGTGTGAAAATGCATCAACAAAAGATTGAAAATTCTCAACCAAAGATTTTTTGGAATAGCAGTAAAATGGCGTTCCCACCGATACAGCGATGTCCTTGATTGCGACATTCTCCACAAAAAGTTGATCGTGGTTTTTTTGGTTTTTGTAGGAGAGATATTTCATGAATTGGTGATTACTCTTCGTAGGTTGAATACATGTAAGAAGTAACTGAATCAAACTCTGCCGCGCAAGAATCTACGCGCTTGTAAGATGGATTAATCTTAAAATCACAGCGCAATTCACGCACCTCCTTTTCGGTGAGACCGCTTAATTTTGCTAAGCGCTTGTCAGAAAAACCCATGCGTTTCAAATCAAAAAATTCTTGGCGATTTTTTGGCAAACCTTCTTTGCGCACTTTTGCTTCAACGCAAATCACTGCAAAAATTTGCTCTAAAAACCATGGATCGTAGAAAGTGATTTGATTGATTTCTTCGCAAGAAATTCCTTCGCGCATTGCTTGTGCGATCAATAGAATTCTATTTGGAGCTGCCAGTTTTAATTTTTCTTTGATAATTTTTAGGCGCGTGTCGACGTCTTCGGCGGCGATTACAACCTCATCTAATCCACTCAAATTGCCCTCCAAAGAACGCAGCGCTTTTTGGAAGCTTTCAATAAATGAGCGTCCAATTCCCATCACTTCGCCAACTGATTTCATTGAGCTAGAAAGCAAGTTGTCGCTGCCTTTGAATTTTTCAAAAGTGAATTTTGGAATTTTAGTAATTACATAATCAATCGTTGGTTCAAAAGATGCTGGAGTTGCGCCACCCGTGATGTCGTTTTTGATTTCATCTAGCGTGTAGCCAACTGCTAATTTCGCTGCAACTTTGGCAATTGGAAAACCCGTTGCTTTTGAGGCAAGCGCTGAAGACCTAGAAACGCGCGGGTTCATTTCAATCACCGTCATGCGCCCATCCGTAGGGTTCACCGCGAATTGCACATTTGAGCCACCAGTTTCAACACCAATTTCGCGCAGCACCGCAATTGATGCATTGCGCATGCGCTGATATTCTTTGTCAGTTAAAGTTAAAGCCGGCGCAACCGTGATTGAGTCGCCGGTATGTACACCCATCGGGTCAACATTTTCAATTGAGCAAATGATAATCGTGTTGTCATTTTTGTCGCGCACCACTTCCATTTCATATTCTTTCCAACCGATGATTGATTCATCAATTAGCACTTCGTGGGTTGGTGAAATGGTCAAACCATATTCGATAATATTTTGATATTCTTCTTTGGTGTAAGCCACACCTCCACCCGCGCCACCCATGGTGAAAGACGGCCTAATAATTGCGGGCAAACCAATATCTTCAAACACGCCCCAAGCTTCTTCCATATTGTGAACAATGGCGTTTTTGGGAGTTTCAAGGCCGATTTTATCCATGGCTTTTTGGAAAAGCGCGCGATCTTCAGCTTTATTAATTGCCTCAATTGAAGCGCCAATCAGCTCTACGCCATATTTGGCAAGTATTCCTTTCTTTGCTAAATCTATGGCGCAGTTAAGCGCAGTTTGTCCGCCAACGGTTGGTAAAATCGCATCTGGTTTTTCTTTTTTGATAATTTCTTCAACAATTTCAGCATTAATTGGCTCAATGTATGTACGATCCGCAATATCTGGATCCGTCATGATTGTTGCCGGATTTGAGTTAATCAAAATGACGCGATAACCCTCTTCTCTAAGCGCTTTGCAGGCTTGCGTTCCGGAATAATCAAACTCGCAAGCTTGTCCGATAACGATTGGTCCAGCCCCGATGATGAGGATGGACTTAATGTCTGTTCTTTTTGGCATGAGATTTTTTAAAGAGAAAAAGGATGTGAAAATTTTCAGGCGCATTTAAAAAGCGCGGGCTTCAAAAGTCAATTAATCGAGTTCCTAAATAATGAGCAAAAAACCAAAAGCCTTAAATTACAAGAAAGCCTTGTCCCGCCTTATGGCAGTGCAGATTTTTTACCAATATGATTTTTTTAATCGCGAAAGAAAATTGGAAGAAATTAAAGAAGAATTAATCGAAAATTATTTACTCGATCCCGAGCTTGAAACCTCATCTTTTCGCAAAGAAATTGATGAGAGTTTTTTAAATAATTTGATTTTGGGCCTGTCGCTTGATGGCGAAAAACTTGACGCCGAAATCACTGAATTTCTAAAAGGCGATTGGAGTTTAGATAAGCTCGAAGACGTTTCGCTGCAGATTCTGCGACTTGCCGCTTTTGAATTAAAATTTTTACCAGCGATTCCAGCGAAAGTTGTGGTTGGCGAATATGTTGATATCGCGGCGAGCTTTTTTGATAAGAAGCGCCTGACTTTTATTAATGCTACACTTGATGCTTTAGCGAAAAAATTTCGCGCGGCAGAATTCATTTAAAACAACAAAATCATGACCAAAAAAATTCTTCTAGCGAAAGTCAATTCAGTCTTTGGAATCAAAGGCGAAGTTAAGATCATCGTCTATTCTGACAACCCACATAAAATCGAAGAATATTCGATTTTTGATGCCAATGAAAATCCAGTTAAAATCAAAATCACCAACAAAAATAAAACTGTAATTGGCACTAGTTCTGGCAATCCGATTCTAATCGCAAAAATCGATGGGGTTAACGACCGCAACGCCGCAGAACTTTTGCGTGGACAAGAATTTTTCGTCTATCGCGAAGAATTTGAAGATCTTGATGAAAATGAATTTTACTACGCTGACTTGATTGGAATGGACGTGATTGACATGGAGTCAAAAAAAATTGGCAAAGTGCTAAATGTTTTAGACTTGGGCGCGGGCGGTATTATTGAAATTGAATTCACCAAAACCGACGTCAAAACCGGTCTTGGAAAAATCGATAATTTTTCTTTTAAAAATGAGTTTTTTCCGGAAGTAAATTTGAAAGAAAATTTTATTCGTTTTGATGCGCCCGAAGTTTTTGAAGACCGAGAGATCATTAGCTAACTCCGACTCCCTTATCTTTCTTCGCTACATCCTCGAGCTATTTGTTGCTGTTTAATCATAGCAGCAAGACTGCGCCATCCTTTGCTGCCTTTTGCTATAAAGCTTTTGTCTTCACAAACCGCAGCTGTACTAAGAACATCGTCATTCATAGCTCTTTCCTTACGCCTTCTTTCAGCAAAATCCTCTTCACCACAAAGTGCTACTACACTATCATCTTCTGGCGCCGTTCTATGACTTTTTACAACTTGATTGGCCTTTGTAGTCTTTATTGAAGGTTGCGGCATAGAATCTCACTTTTTTTGATAAAAAAGCTCAACTAGTTGAAGAGCCTGTAGGTTCAAAATTCTTGCACTGATTTAAAAAAATCAAGATCAAATTAAACCTGCGCTATTTATTTTATCTTATAAATACAACCTCTGCTAACAAATTTTATGCTTGAGCTTGGCATCCCATAATTTCCACTGCGGAAAAAATTGATCCATCAGCGCGTAGAATTTTTTGTTGTGACCGCGCTCAAAAAGATGAGTCATTTCGTGAACTACAATAAATTCTAAACATTCAATCGGCTTTTTTGCTAATTCTAAACTAAGCCATATACGGCGATCTCTCACGTTACAAGTTCCCCAACGCGTGGTCATTTTTTTGATGCGAAATTCAGCAACTTTTTTACCCATTTTTTCTTCATATTTTGTAGCAAGAGCCGGAATTTTTTCTGCTAAATTGACGCGGTAAAAATCATCTAAAATTTTTTTACGCTGCAAAATAGTTGTGGTTTTTTTGGCGCGCAGCTCAAGAAAGTTCTCATCAATTAAAACCGAGTTCGACTTGCTATTTTCAACTACTCGCAGCTCAAACTTCTCGCCAAAAAAATCGTGAATTTCGCCAGAAATAAATTTTGAAGGCGCAATTATTTTGCGCGCGCGCACTTCAATTTGTTTAGCGCGAATCCAATCAAGACGCTCGGTTACAAACCTTTTAATCTCCACCAAACTAAGGCGCACTGGTGCCGAAACCCTCACCTCGCCTAATGGCGGCAAAATTCTTAAATGGAGATTTCTGATTCTTTTTTGCAGCAGCTGTATTGAGATTTCTTCAATTTCGATTTGTTTTTGCGTGATGATTTTTTTCATTCATTTAATTTCGTTAATTTGCGCCAACTTTAAAAAGTAGCTTTTAGAAATCACCACTATCTAATGCGCCCGCCTTGCGATCCAATTCCAAGGTGACCGAAGTGTGTGATTATAGCGCAACACCAAATCAAACCACGTGATTTGGTCTAGCTTGAAGACTCGCATACCAACCCTTGGTATGCCCAGCTTTCGCGGGAAAGAAACCCGCATCATCAAATCAATAGCTAAATTCCCTTTAGATTTTCAGATTTGAGAATAGTTGTTTTTTCTTTTACCTATCTTTGTCACTTACCGCAATTTTTTTGCGGCAATCCGGTTTTTTTCAAACATCAAATTTTTTTGATAATGCCATCTTTTTCTAAACTTAATCTAAATCCTAAAATTCTTTCAGCTCTTGAAAGCAAAGGATACAACGTTCCAACCCCAATCCAGTTTCAAGCCATTCCACCTTTACTTGAAGGTCGTGACATTTTGGGCATCGCTCAAACCGGAACCGGAAAAACCGCCGCCTTCTCTTTGCCAATTATTCACAATCTGGTAAAAAGTGACGTCACCGTAAAAAGTGGCAGCGTGCGTACTTTAATCTTAACTCCAACTCGCGAACTGGCTTCACAAATTGCCGACAATATTGAGCTTTATGGCAAAGACTTGGGTCTTCGTCACGCTGTAGTTTTCGGCGGCGTTTCTGAACGTCCGCAAATCGCTTCTATGCAGCGCGGCGTTGATATTTTAATCGCAACTCCTGGTCGCCTTCTTGATCTAATGAACCAAGGTCACGTTCGCTACGCCCAGTTAGAAATTCTAGTTTTAGACGAAGCTGATCGCATGCTCGACATGGGTTTCATCAATGATGTTAAAAAAATCATCTCCAAACTTCCTGATAAAAGACAAACTTTGTTCTTTTCTGCAACCATGCCTGAAACCATTGCAGACTTGGCTAATTCAATTTTGAACAACCCAGTTCTTGTTGAAATCACGCCGCAATCAACAACTGTTGAACGCATCGAGCAAAAATTAAATTTCGTTGAAAAAGGTAACAAGCTTTTGCTTTTGAAACGCATCTTAAAACAAGAAGACGCAACCAGCGTTTTGGTTTTCTCTAAAACCAAACATGGCGCTAACCGCGTTGTTGAGTTTTTAGAAAAAAACTTGATTTCCGTTGCTGCAATTCACGGCAATAAATCACAAGGTGCCCGTGAAAAAGCTTTGAGCAATTTTCGTGAAGGCAAAGTGCAAGTTTTAATCGCAACTGACATCGCGGCGCGCGGCATCGATGTTCCAGCAATTTCACACGTAATTAATTACGACATTCCAATGGATCCTGAAAGCTACGTTCACCGCATCGGCCGCACGGCGCGCGCTGGCAGACAAGGTATTGCAATTTCTTTTTGCGACCCTTCTGAACGCAAACTTTTAGCGGCTGTTGAAAAAACCATCCGCTTCAAAATTCCAGTTGACGCCACTCACCCATTTCACGGCGTTGCTGCAGCTCCCGTAACAAGAAGCTCGGAAGATGATGACAGAAGAGAAAAACCGGCGCGTCGTCCATCAAGCGGCAGACAATATGGACATTCAGTTAACAAAGATCGTAAAATCGCAGCAGCTTCTTCATCTTTAGAAAGAAGAAGTTCAGCTCCTAGAGATGATCGCAGAGAAAGTGGCAGAGACGATAGAAATTCAGCACCTAGAGGCGAAAGAAGTTCGGCTCCTCGCGGCGAGCGAAGAGAAGGTTTTGTTGGCGGACGCGACGATAGACGCTCATCCCCAGCAAGACGCTCAGAATCTCGCCCAGTGGTTGACCCAAGCAAAAGCGGTTTACTTGACTTCATCGGTTTCGGCAAAAAGAAATCTTACTCTTCACAAACCGGCGGCATGAGAGTTGGCAGAGATGGTAATTCATCTTTCCGTCCTGAAAACAGAGACAGAAGAAGTGCCAGTGGCGATGACAAAAAAGGTTTCGGTTTTGGCAGCTGGTTCAAAAAGCCATCTGATTCAAGATCAAACTCAAGATCAGAACCAAGAGATGATTCATTTGGCAACCGCGAAAGACCAGCTGGCGGAGCTTCACGCGGCGGCAGATCTGGTGCTCCACGCGAAAGAAGAGAAGGCTCTTCATTTGGTGGCGGCGAAAGACGCTCATTTGGGGCTGGTGGCGGTGGCGACAGAAGATCATCTGTTTCATCATTTGGCGGCGGCGAAAGAAAACCCTACACTGAAGGCGCTCCAAGAAGATCAACTGGAACTAGATCTCCAAGCCCTAAAAAGCGTTGGCAGTAGTTTTTAGACTTCTATACCAAATCTAAAATCTATCGATTGTAATTTGATTTGGTATATGGGGTTCCTCACAAGCGTGGGGCGTCCCTCGTGGCACGTAAAAAATTATACTATGCCAAATCTAAAGATTTTAGATTTGGCATAATTAAAAAAGTGTAGTGCTAAAAACCTCATTTGCGCCCCAAATTTTTGACACTTTCTCCATGTCCACTTGGTCTTCTTCGGCTTCCGCCTGCCATTTCTTGGCTATAAGAAATCATCACTCTCGCTGAAGATCGAAGCCGTCTTCGAGAATGAACCGCTCCAGCAGGTTAGCTGCTTTGATATTCACCCTAAAGGCCGAGAGCGTTTGTCCTTCGAGCGCTTCAAAGTAGGCTTTGGCTTTTTGCCTGTCGATCGTTGCCTTGAGGTCATCAAACCTGCCATATTCATTTAGATTAGCTTCGGTGACATGGGTGTTCATGAGGGCAATGAGCTTCGCTTTATCAACCCCGAGGAGAGATACAAGGGCGTCGATTTTCTGATTCTTAGCCTTATCCTGATAGTCGTTTAGATATTCGCGGAACGTGCGATGGAGATCAATCTCGACATCTCCCCGCTGAATGTCGTGCAGGAATATCTCGGCGATCTTTTGCTCTTCTTGGGAGAGCGACGAAAAGGAGCGGTGCAACTCGACCAAGGTCGCTTCTTTAACCTGCTTGTCACCGCTTTGCAGTACTTTGCAATATTTCTCAAAGCGCGAGTTCATGTAGTCGGCGTCGATCTTGCCGGTGTCGATTTCGGTGATGTGGCTATCGATCTCAAAGGGAATGGTCTCGTCACCAGTGCCACCGCCGCCCGCACCCAATTCTTTATAGCGCTGAAGGAGTGTTAGATATTGATGGTGACTAATAGCAAGCTGGATTTGTGTCTTGAGATCTTCGCCAAACTCATAAACCGATTTCTCCCAAGTAAAACCTTGAATCTTCGCAGCCTCAAGGATGGCGTTGAATTGGTTGAACTGCTTGGCAAAGGCCGCACGCGCCGCGAAGTCATCCGGTAGCTTCATGAAATCGCGGATACAAGCTGCACTGAAAATAGCGGTGATTTCGGCAAAGCTTGCGTTCATCCGCTCAAGGTTAATTGGCAAGCGATTGGCAAAGAGTCCAATCGGTTTGTCGCCGGAGTAAAGCTTCACGGCGGCATCGACGTTGCGCTTCATCGTGTGCGGCTTGCGATAATAACGGATGGTGCCAAAGGGCTTGTCCGGCCCAAACAGGCGGTTGGTGCGCGAGAACGCTTGGATGATGTTTTCATATTCCAAAAGTTTGTCGAGATAGAGCGTGTTCACCCATTTCGAATCAAAGCCGGTAAGCATCTGATTCACCACAATCAGCAGATCGAGCTGTTTGTTTGGTTCTGCCTCGATGCGGATGTATTGCTCTTTATGCGCAAGGCGCAGCGCGAGATCCTTCTTGAATTTCGCGTGACTGCCTAGGTCAAACCTCTGTCCGTAATTTGCGTTGTAGTCTTCCAGAATCTCAACGAGGCCTTCCGTTTTGAAGGCAGGATCGCCGCCGCCGTCTTCGTCGCTAATATGCGGATCAAAAAGCGCGGTGATTTTCAGTTTCGGGCATTGAGCCTTCATCAACCGGTAATAGATGATGGCTTCTGGGATACTACTCGTGGCAAAAATGGCGTGGAATTTACCGCCCTGGCTCAACGTCACCCAGTTATTGCCAATGTCCTCAATCACTGCGTTTTGGTGCTCTTTGCGATTATATTGGGTGTTGGGCAGGTGGTCTTCGATACCAGCTTGATAGACACCAGCACTATCCCGGTGTCCCGCCATCTCTACATCGTTTATGTAGCGATTAAAAACCTTCTTTTTCTTAGGATCAGTAAAAACTTTCTCCACCGAAACGGCTTTAGCTTTTTCCAGCGCCACGGCCTCACGCAGATCACGGTCGCGATAGGTCAGCACTTGGTAGGGATCAAAGCCCAGCACATTCTTGTCGCGGATGCCGTCGGCAATGCTGTAGCGGTGCAGCTCATTGCCGAAGACATCGCTGGTGGTATTGTCGTTGTGGGCATTTTCCGCATGAATCGGCGTGCCGCTGAAGCCAAAGAAGACCGCGCCTAAAAAGCTCTTTTTAATATCAATTAGCATGTCGCCAAAGGTGGTGCGGTGACATTCATCAACGATAAAAACAATACGCTTGGCGCGCATGGTTTCAAGATCATGCGCTTTCAGCCCATCCTCCTCATCCTTGAGTCGGCTCATCTTCTGGATAGAACTCACAATCAACCTATCGGCGGGATCGCTGCTCTTGAGTTTCTTCACCAGCACTCCCGTATATTCTGTGGCCTGCACTTGGTTGCCGTCTCCAGCGAAGTTGCGATAGTGTTTTAGCGTTTGCGTGCCTAGCTCGACGCGGTCGAGCAGAAAAACCACCTTGTCTGCATCTTTGGAATTAGCAATGAGTTGGGCAGACTTGAAGCTGGTCATCGTCTTGCCCGATCCAGTGGTGTGCCAGATATAGCCGCCCAGACGGTTCGGGTTTTTCCAATCCATCTTCGCCACTTTGTCAGAAATAGCGTGAGCGGCGTAATACTGATAACTGCGCATCACTTTGAGCACACCGTCTGACTCATCCGCCACCGTGTAAAAGCCAATCAGCCGGTGCGCCATCGGCATGGAAAGCAGGCTGGAGATGAAGCTATTCCAATCGTTGATCGGCTGGTTCTCGACGTCCGCCCAGTGGAAGGCGTAGTCTTTATTGAACTTCCCATCTGGCCCGGGATTGGCAAAGTAAAGCGCCTCGGCTGGCTCCATCGCTACGAAAATTTGAATAAGCGAAAAGAGGCCGCTAAAAATTCCCTCACGCGAATATTTTTGGATTTGGTTATAAGCCTGACTCACCGCCACGCCGCTTTTCTTCAGCTCGATGTGGATCACCGGCATGCCATTAATGAGCAGCAAAAGGTCGCCGCGCCGATCATTAAGAAGCCGCGAGCCACGGGCATAGCGCGGTTGTTGCACAATCTGGTAGCGGCTTTGCCCAGCGGCGATTTCTTGGCGGTCGTAAATTTTCAGGCTCACTTCCCTGCCAAAGTGCAGCGCATCCGCTGGGTTGTCGCGGGTGATGGAAACCGTCTTGCCGTTGATAAAGCCATTGAGCTTGAGCGGTGTGCTAAGCGCGGTGATCTGCTCCATGATCTGCTGCATCTCGCTGTCGGTCAGCGGCACTTCATTAAGCCGATCCTTGCCGCGATTGTTTTCAAACAGGATTTGCTTCCAGTTCGTAAGCAAGTCCGCCTCGCTTGGGTTCTTGATGATTTCCGCATCACCCCAACCGCGCTGGCGCAGCTCGTGGATCACGGCATTTTCAAATTCGGCTTCTTTGGCAAAGGTAGTCATGGGTAATTGATAAAACAGTTAGACAAACATTCTTTCCAAGCAGGCGGATTTGATCTGCGTGAGCTTTTGGAGTTGGATGGCGTGTTTGGAAATCAGCGAGTCGAGTGTGCGGAAGTAGGTGCCGATTTTTTGTTGTTCGGCGATGGTGTCGGGAACGAAAATCTTAATTTGGCTCATAACGTTGTTCATCAACTTCGGGTTTCCGACATGGGACACATGCTTCCAGGCCTCTTGATTTAGAGATTCGGAAACAGCTCGGTTGGCATAACCACGATCAGAGAGCAGAACCCCATTGACGTTGGTGCTGTAAAATTTTCCTTCACGATAACGAACAGTTCCCGCGTTTGCCCCATCTGTTGTCCATGTAATCGCATCCTCAAAAAGGTAGCTTTTGTAGTAACCCATAAGTCCGTTGTTTTTCGTCTGAGACGAATAAACTGGATATGGCGCTTCCTTCGTTTGCTTTGGACTCGTCTTTGTTGCTGCCAATACATTTCCCCTAGTGACCTGAAACAGCTCGTGAATCTTTTTCTCCACCCAATCCCCTGCAAAGCCTTTGAAGCGGATTTCGGGGGTGGTGGCGCCGGGTTGCGGGAACATCTTTTGCAGCATTGCTTTTTTCAGCGTCACCAGCTTGTCATGCTTGCGCTGATGCAACCCAATCAGCCGATCCACCTCTCGGAAATATCCGCCGATTTTTTGTTGTTCGGTTTTGTGTTTCGGTATTTGAAAATCAAAGTTATCAATTTCTTTTGACGACACGTTGGGTTGAGCCCCAGCAACCAGTACGGAATCAAGTTTTTCTGCAAAAAAGTGAGATCGAACTAATGTTGAAATAAATGAGTAATCAGAAATGCCTAAATCTTGAAAATATCCGACTCGTTGATTTTGATAAAACTTTTCCAAGCCATGTTGTTTTTTCAGAATTGAAACTTTGCCAGTAGTAGCCCCGGACATAGCCAAAAGAGCAGCATTATTTGGAAGTGAATAATTTATGTCCTTTTCTTGCTCTCCGTAGAAAGCAAAAACGCCTCCAATATTTCCGCTTGGCAAAACGTTAGAGATTTTTATAATTGGAATACCTACTTCACAAAACTGACTGCTTTGGAAAGCAAAGCCTCCACGCAACGGAGTTAGTTCCCCCAACTTCTTCTCCACCCAATCCCCTGAAAAGCCTTTGAAGCGAATCTGCGGTACTTTGCTGGCTGTCCGCTTACTCATCTCGATCTCCAGCAAGTAAGCTTTTCAGTTCCGCCAAACCTTTGAGGTCGAACTCGTTGCCATCCAGTTTCTCGATCATGTCCGCCAGCGCGGTTTCGGTTTGTTGAATGTCGCGGGCGTTGTCGGCGTAGGTGATGCGGTATTTTTCTACCAAGGCGTCGAGCTTGCGGGTCAAGCCATCAATCTGCTGGTCGGGCAAACTGTGCAACTCGTCAATCAAGGGAGTGATCCACTTGTGCTCTAACAGTTGATGCACCTGCGCGTCGCTTAAGTTTTCAATGGTTTTTTTGGTCTTGAGGTGCAGGGCTGCGGCTTCTTGTTTGATGGCTGCTTTCAGGGTTTTCTCCTCGGCGAGCCAGTCGGCGGCTTGGATGATTTTAGCTTCAAAAGATTCGGGGTCAAAATTGCCTGATTTTTTCGCCTCAACAAGCAAGATCTTTGCCTCTTTGGCAACGGCGGCATTGACAAACTTGTCGCCCGCGTCGTTCACGGTGTCGCCCGCTTTATCTTCTTCGCTTAGGCTTTCTAAGGTTTCTTCAAGGGAAGCAGTGATTTCGCTAAGGCGGTTTTCTTTTTCGCGCAGCGCGTCCAGCTCGGCCTTGTGGTGCGCCGTTTGCACCAGCTCGAAGGGCATGATGCGACCTTTCCAGCCTTCTTGAACCTCAACCTCTTTGCCATCTTTCTTTTTGGTGACAAGATTGGGGTCAACAACGCGGGAAGCATCGAAGCCCTCGGTTTGGAGGATTTCCAGATCGATGGCGATGATCTGCCAATGATCGTCGAGAATTTGGTAGGCGTGGTAACGGTCGATTAGCGGCAGCGGCGCGAGACGGGCAAACAGCTCTTCGCTTATCAGTGCCTCTTGTTGTGGAATTTGCAGAGTGAGCATTTTTTCAAGCAGTGGGCGGCGCAGCCATGGATTAAAATCGGCAAAGGCGGCGGCGAATGCTTGGCTGTATTGCTTCACTTCAAGATGTTCGCGGGTGGCTTTTGCAAGGTCTTCGACTTTTGGCAGGGCGTAAGGCGCGGCGTTGTCGCTAAACAGAGCGGCGCGCAGGCTAGGAAAGGCTTGCCAAAAATCGGCAAGCGCGTTCAATTCGCTGAGCGGGATGCCGCCAAACATGGAGGCGTAGAGATCCCAGTTTTCAGAGGGCTCGGAAGAATCAACATAGCGCGGGATGTTGAGGTTGTAGTCATTGGCTTGTAGCTTGGTTTTGGGAACAAGGCGGCTGTAGCTCGGCACGCTGATGCGACCAATCACGGTGTCGGTGATTTTCTTGATGTCGCAGGCGCGGAGTTTGTTGCTTTTGCCTTCTTTGGCAAAGCCCTTGGAGGCATCCACAAAAAGGACATCGCTGCTTTCGCGCTTTTGGCGCAGCACCAAGATGGTGGTGGGAATGCCAGTGCCAAAGAAGATATTGGCTGGCAGACCAATGATGGTTTCGAGGTGATTATTTTCGATCAGATTTCTGCGGATTGCGCCTTCTTCTCCACCTCGAAACAGAACTCCGTGAGGCAAAACTATGGCCATGATGCCGTCAGGCTTGAGGTGGTAGAGATCGTGCAGCAAAAAGGCGTAGTCGGCTTTAGACTTTGGCGCGAGGCCGAATCTTGCGTAGCGGGGGTCGCTGTCTTTGTGCTGCGGGTCCCACTTTTGCGAATAAGGAGGATTTGAGACGACGGCGTCGAGGTAAAGAGGGTTGTAACTATTGACTGGATCTTGATCGTCAAAATAAGGCCAATCGTCTTCCAAGGTGTCGGCGTTGCGGGTGGCGATGTTGTTAGGCAGGATGCCGCGCATGACTAGGTTCATGCGAGTGAGGTTGTAGGTGTTTTCCTTCAGCTCTTGGGCGAAGTATTTGATGTTGTCCTTATCCACCATGTGCTTGGCGATGGACTGGCCGATATTGAGCAGCAACGAACCTGAGCCGCTGGTAGAGTCATAAATATCGATCTTCCCGCGATCTTTCAGATGGTGCGCGATGATCTCGGACATTAGCACAGATACTTCGTGCGGCGTATAAAACTCGCCCGCTTTTTTGCCCGCATTGGCGGCAAACATGCTGATGAGATATTCGTAGATGAAGCCAAGCACGTCGTAGCCTTGGCGGCCATCCATAGGAATGTCTTTGATAAGCTGGATGAGTTCGCTGATGGCCTTGGTCTGCTTTGCTGCGGTGTCGCCGAGTTTGCTTAAGCCAGTTTCAAGGGTTTTGAAGATACCATCGAAAAGGCGCTTGTGGTTGGGGTGAATCAGACGGCTGAAGGCAGACAGCGCGTCGCGAACATGGGAGACATCGAAGTCGCCCTTGTGCTCGATCCAGGTAGAAAACAGGTGCTGGTAGGCGATGAAGTAGCCGATGTTGCTTTTGATATGGTTGACGGTCTCGGTATCCTCTTCTGAAAGCGCCCGAATATCCTCATCGCTGAAGTCTTCGCTTTTTGCGAAGCTCACCAATTTGTCCGAGAGGTATTTGTAGAAGATAAATCCGAGGATGTAGTCTTTGTATTCATTGGCCTCGATTTTGGAACGCATTTGGTTGGCCGATTCCCAGATTTTAGCGGCGAGTTGTTGTTTGTTCATGGTAAGATATTGAGGAATTGATTTAGATTTTTCTAACTATGCCAAAGTCTTTTGGGCTTCGTTATATTCTTTATTTTTCACTCGACACGAGTCGCGCGCCGGATCAGATTCTTTTCCTAGCAAAAAGTTCTTTATTTTGGCCCAATTAGCAGAGCTCGATTTTGTATTTGCCATAAATCTTCTTTTTTGTTTTTGCAAAGAGGATTGATAAACGAGAATTTTCTAGTCTTTCTTTCCTGAGGAAAGTTTTCTTCCGCCAGTTCTGTCAATTGGTTTGTCGCTTGGGATGCGCACTGGTCTTTCTCTTTTTGGCTCAGTTCTTTCTTCTCTTGGCTCTCTTCTAGTGTCTCTTGAGTCACTTCTTTCAGTGCGCGGATTTCTCTCGCCTCTAGAATCATTTCTTCTTGGAGCTGGTTTTTTTGAGTCAGTTCTTTTTGGATCAACTCTTCTTTCTTGGTGCTTAGTGGTAGGTTTTTTGCCTTTAAACAAACCCATTAAAAAACCCAAAATTCCGGTTTTTTTCTTAGCATGTGCTAGAGCTTTTGGTGCGTGATTTGACTTATGTTCAACTTTTTTTTGCATTGGTTTTTGATTATTTAAATTAGTTTTTTCTTCTCTTTTTTCGTGACGCGCCGGTGCTGATTTTTTGTCGCTGTAAGGATGCGAATCATCAACCGGAATTTTGTAGTTAATCGCTTTTTCAACAGCGCGTAGAAGCGTGTCGTCATGCGGGTCTCCAAAAGAAATCGCCACACCTTGTCTGCCGGCGCGAGCCGTGCGGCCAATTCTGTGAACGTAGCTTTCAGGATCTGATGGAATATCGTAATTAATCACGTGCGAGATCGCTGGAATGTCGATGCCGCGCGCCGCTACGTCAGTTGCCACCAAAACCTGAATTTTTCCTTCACGAAATTTATTTAACGATTTTTCGCGTTGTTCTTGATCTTTGTCGCCGTGAATTGCCGCAACCGAAATGCGGTTTCTTGCCAAGTAATCTTCAATGTCATCTGCGCCATGTTTAGTGCGTGAAAAAATAATCACGCTGGTGGCGTTTTCTTGTTTTAAAATGTGACGAAGCAGCGCCAATTTGTCGCGCTTTTCGACAAAATAAATTTTCTGATCGATGCGCTCAACCGTTGTAGATTGTGGCGTCACTTCAATGCGAATTGGATTTGTTAAAATCGAATCAGCTAATTCAGAAATCGCTTTTGGCATGGTTGCTGAGAAGAAAAGCGTTTGTCTTTTTGAGGTAATTTTGGCGATTACTTTTTTGATGTCGTTGACAAAACCCATGTCGAGCATGCGATCTGCCTCGTCTAAAACCAAAACTTCCACTTGCATGAAACGGATGTGACCTTGGTTAGTCAGGTCAAGTAAACGACCCGGAGTTGCGATTAAAATATCAACACCACGCTGCAATTGCGTGATTTGCGCACGATCCGAAACGCCGCCGTAAACCAAAGCGTAGCGCAGATTTAGGTCTTTGCCGTAAGCATCGATATTTTCAGCAATTTGTGACGCTAATTCGCGAGTTGGAGTTAAAATCAAAGCGCGCACACAGCCGCTTTTTGCCGAGATGCCGCTTTTGGCAAGATTGTGTAAAATTGGCAAAGCGAAAGCAGCGGTTTTACCAGTTCCGGTTTGAGCAATTCCTAAAATATCTTTACCTTCAAGAAGCGGTGGAATGGCTTGGAGTTGGATGGGAGTTGGAGTGACGTAGCCTTTCTTTTCAAGAGCAGCCAGTATTTTTGGGTTAAGGTGTAGGTTAGTAAAAGATGTCATTTGGAAAAAAATAGAATGGAGAATTTAGTACTTTTGTTTGAGGAATTTTTCAAAAAGATCAGGACGATTTTTTTTAGTGATTTCAATGGCTTGTTCCTTGCGCCATTCATTAATTTTTTTGTGATGTCCAGAAATTAAAACTTCTGGAATCGAGCGACCACGCCATTCATGAGGGCGCGTGAAATGTGGATATTCTAGCAAATTTTCAAATTCTAAATTGTCTTTTGAACCGAAAGATTCTTCTGCCAAAGATTCATCAGCGCCGAGCACGCCTTCCACATTTCTAAGAACTGTATCTACCACAATGAAAGCTGCAAGCTCGCCGCCACTTAAAATGTAATCGCCAATTGAAATTTCTTCGATTGCCAGTTCATCAAGCACTCGCTGATCTACTCCCTCATAGCGTCCACACAGAAGTAGAATTTCTTTTTCTTGCGCTAATTCGCGCGCTTTTTGTTGCGTAAGAGTTTTGCCCCGCGGTGAAAGGTAAATTATTTTTGTTGATGGTTTTAAGTTTTTTTCAATTGCATCAGCCAACACATCAGCCTTTAAAACCATGCCAGCGCCACCTCCGTAAGGCGCGTCATCAACAGTTCCGCGTTCGTCTTTGGCGTAATTGCGAATGTTGATTGCTTCAATTGACCAAAGATTTTTTGCCAGAGCCGAACCAGTTACAGAGGCTGCGAGCGGTCCGGGGAAGAGTTCGGGAAATAGAGTTAGGATTTTGAAATTGATCATTTTAAAAAAATTAAAAAACCTTCTTCAACGCCGCCACCGCTTTCTTCATGTCATCTTCATCGCGAATCAAAGAGAATCTGGCAAATCCTTCTCCATTAGCGCCAAAGCTGCTTCCGGGTGAAATTACAACGCCAGTTTCAGCAATCATTTTTTGACAAAATTCAAAAGAAGTAAGATGAGCAAATTGCTTCGGTAGCTTGGTCCACAAAAACATGCTGGCTTTTGGTTTTTCGATTTTCCAACCAAGTTCTTTGTCTAAAAGTTCAACCAAAAATTCGCCGCGCGCTTTGTATTTTTGACGCAAGCCCGCCAAATATTCGTCACTCTTTTCACTCAAAGCATCCACCGCCACCATTTGCAACGGATTGAACGAGCCGTAGTCGAGGTAAGATTTTATTTTGTAAAGTGCGCCCACCAAAGTTGGATTGCCAACCGCAAAACCAACGCGGCAACCAGCCATGGAATAACTTTTAGAAACCGATGAAAACTCAATGGCAATGTCTTTAGCACCCTTAACTTCTAAGATCGAATGTGGCTTGTCGGCTTCGTTAAAATAAAGTTCGCAATAAGCCAAATCAGAGATGATGTAGATTTTATGTTTGATACAAAATGCCGCCAACTCTTCGTAAAAATCCAAACCAACAATTTCAGTGGTTGGGTTGCAGGGGTAACTAACAATCACGGCAAGCGGCTTTTCTTCTACAGCCTCAATATATTTTTTAAATTCACGCAAAAATTCCGCACCGCTAATTGCCGGCAAATGGATGATATTACTTTTAGAAAGCGTGAAAGCAAAAGTGTGAATCGGATAAGCCGGAGACGGCACGATCATGTAATTTTCGGGGCTAGAAATTGCCGAAGCTAAACTTGCGATACCTTCCTTGGCGCCAATAGTGACAATGGCTTCTGACTTATAATCCAACTCAACATTAAAACGCCGCGAGTAATATTCGCAAATCGCTTTTTTCAAAACATCAATGCCGCCAGTCACCGAATAACCAAAAAGTTTTGGGTCGCGCGACAACTCCGCCAAACGATCCATCACAAATTGTGGTGGTGGCGAATCAGGGGTTCCCATGCCAAAATCAATAATTTCAACCCCTTTTGCAGCCGCTTCGGTCTTAAGTTTATACATTGCAGCAAAAATGTAGGGCGGAAGTTTTTCGGTGAGATAAAATTCTTTTTGCATTATTTTTGAAGAGCTGAGGATTTAGAAATTTGAAGAATTAGCAAATTCTTTGGTTCGCGATTTAAATGCAATCTCGTCTGTAAGTTTCTTTTTTAAAGATGATGCTAATTTTGGATTGCGCTGCGTTTTGCTAACTTTAGATTGCGCCACCTCTAATTTTTTTTCCTCAAAATCAAATCAATCAAAACCGTTACCAAAGTAATCCTACTCGAAAATATCAGTAAAGCGTCTCTGGCCTCATTTAAAAAATACGGCATTGAAGATGTGCAAATTCTTAAAACCAGCATTGAAGATGCGCCAAGCGAAGTGTTTGAAGCCAACATTTTAGGCATTAGATCACGCAGCAAATTAACCAAAGAAGTTTTGCAAAAATTCAAAAACCTTTCTTGCATCGGATGCTTTTGCATTGGCACTGACCAAGTTGATTTAACCGCAGCAAAAAAACTGGGCATTCCGGTTTTTAACGCACCATTTTCAAACACCAGGTCAGTTGCTGAATTGGTGATTGGCGAAATTATTTCGCTTTATCGCCGCCTACACGTTGTCAATGTTGAAATGCATAAAGGCCTGTGGAGCAAGAACGCTTCGGGCTGCAACGAAATCAAAAACAAAACTTTAGGCATTATCGGCTACGGCAATATCGGCGCGCAAGTTGGCATTATTGCTGAATCTTTGGGCATGAATGTAGTTTATCACGACATTGAAAATAAATTGCCTTTCGGCTCAAACCACCAAGTTAATTCGCTGGATGATTTGTTGAAAATTTCTGACGTAATCACCGTTCACGTGCCGCAAGATAAAAGCACCGACAACATCATCAACAAAGCCTCAATTTCTAAAATGAAAAAAGGCTTTTTTGTAATTAAGGACACTCTGAAAAACCTACCACCCATCTCTAAAAATCACTAAATTTCTTTTAAAAATCTTCAAAAAGATCCAAATAATCCCTTGCAATAAAGGGGGTTTAGCCCACTATTCGCAGAGCTTCACAGCTATTTGAATTCAGTTTTT
>CANEVP010000008.1 GCA_947442475.1 Rickettsiales bacterium | reverse complement strand
TGTCCTAAGTCTTTTTTAACCTCAAATTTCGCCCTATTTTTGCTTATTTTTTAGTAAAATTACTCGCAATATATCCTGATATTGGTCGTAATTTTACTAAAAAAGCGCTAAAAACATGTCAAAATTTGAGGCTAAAAAAGACTTAGGACGGGCTCTTAGATCATTTTCACTGAAATCGAAAAATATTGGTGACTGCTCTTTGTCAAAGCGCTGTTCGCGCACTGAAATTCTCAAGAGGCCATCTTTTTTTGTAACCGATCGTAAGCTTGCAAATGCCTTGTCTCTTTCTCCAAGCTCTGGATTAAAAAAAACAAAACATCGGTGCTATTTACATAATCAAAAGTGTGGGTCTTCACCTCAGAGCTTAGATTTTTTAGATCGTCTTGAAATATTTTAGCTTCAGGATTTTCTCTTCTAGCCTCATCCACCATCGCTTGAGCGTAATCAATGGCAAAAAATTCTATGTCACTTCGGTCCTTATTTCGGGCAGCGCTGATTAGCTGTTTTAAAAATGACCCAACCCCGCAACCGGCATCTAAAAACTTTCCATCTCGCGGAATGCTGTCGACAATATGATTTAGAAGCGGCAGCCGAAATAACTTATTATGAGCTATTTTTCTGTAGCCTTCGCTTGTTGTTTCGTATTCTTGAGCGATTTCGTCATTATTTTTTGACTTCATGATTCAGCTTATTCGTAATTACCCATTGTTGTAAAATCGACAAGGTATTGCTCCAAGTCCAGTAAATAAGAAGTCCCGCAGGAAACGCCGCTAAAACAAAAGTCAAAACGTAAGGCATAAATTTTAAGATTTTTGCTTGCGTTGGGTCAGTTGTTGTTGGGCTTAATTTTTGCTGAATAATCATGGTCGCGCCCATCAATAAAGGCCAGATGCCAATAGTGAAAGTGGTACTAACTCCAAAAGGCAACAAGCCAAATAGATTAAAAATTGAAGTTGGATCTGGTGCCGACAAATCATGAATCCAGCCATAAAACGGCGCTTGGCGCATGTCGAGCGTGACGAAAAGCACTTTGTAAAGTGAGAAGAAAATTGGAATTTGGATTAGAATCGGTAAACAACCCGAAGCTGGATTAACCTTTTCTCTTTTGTAAAGTTCCATCATCTCACGATTCATAGCGATTTTGTCATCTTTTAGGCGTTCGCGCAGAGCCATAATTTTTGGCTGCAATTGCTTAACTTTGCCAATTGCGGCGTAAGATTTATTCGCCATTGGAAACAATGCCAGCTTGACCAAAACCGTCATTGCTAAAATTGCCAAACCGAAATTGCCCAAAAGTTTCGACAAATAATCGATGATGAAAAAGAAAGGTTTGGTTAAGAAATAAAACCAGCCGAAATCAATGGCGCGATCAAAAAGTTTGGCGTCATATTCTTTGGCATATTGGTCTAGAAGACCAACTGTTTTGGCCCCGGCAAAAAGATGGTGATCGAATTTCAATTCTTCGCTTGCCGCAATTTTAAACTCTTGGCCGATAAATTCAGAATTAAAAAAGCTATTTTGGTTGGAAAAATTGTGACTGAAATTGGCGTTAAATTTCAAACTTTTGTCAGGCAAAATTGAGCTTAACCAATATTTGTCGGTAATCCCCAGCCAGCCACCTTTTTCAGACGAAAAATCTTTGCGACGATCTTCGATTAAATCTTTGTAAGTAACTTCGTTTAGAATGTCGTCAAACACGCCAATAGTGCCTTCATGTAAGATGAAGTTTGGCTTTTGCGCGCCGTTTAAAACGCGATTTACTCGGCCGTAACTAGCAACCGAAATTTCTTGTTTCGAACCGTTTTTAACCACTTGTGTCACGCCAAACATGTATTTTTGGTCGAGAGAAATTTTGATTAAAAACTCAACATTTTGCGGGTTTTTCCAAGAAAGAATAACCGGTGAATCGGGAGTTAATTTTTTGCTGTCGCTTTTCCAAAGGGTTTCTGGATTTGGCAGTTCCAAACCTTTACTAGAGCTGATCCAGCCAAAATCGGTGAAATATCTTTCTTTGCTTTCGGAAGGAGCAAAAAGAACTACCTCATTCTTTTTTTCAGTAGTTTCAAAATATTTAGCCAAAGTCAAATCATCAAAGCGCGCGCCTTTAAGTAAGATTGATCCGTGTAAATTATCACTGCGAATTTCTACTCGAGTTGCTTGGCTTTGCGCTAAAATTTCACTACGATTTTTTGGTGCTAAAATTGTTTCAGACTGCTTGGTTTCAACTGAGGTTGGTGGGGTTGAGCCTTGATTTTCAACGGTTTTAACCGCTGCTGCTTGTGGCTTTTGCGCTGCTAAAATCTTTTTTTGCGCTTCCAAGCGTTCCATTCTTGGTTTTTCGTAAAGCCAAGTCCACCCCAGCAAGATCATAGCAGAAAGGATGGTGGCGACTAAGATATTTTTGTTATTTTGCATGAGGAGTTAGTTTGTGAAGAAGTTGCTTTTTAGATCATGGTGAAAATCAACCACCCAGTGGGAGTTATTTCCGGCTTTGTATTTTTTTATTTTGGCAGATTTTTTGTGAATCAAAATCACGTTTCCGTCAATTGGGTAAGTAGTGTTTGTTAGGGCTTGAGTGGTGTCTTCTTCCAGTAAACAAAAGTCACATTTTTGTAATCCAGAATTTAATAATTCTTCTTCAAAATCTTCTAGTTCACTTTCATCAATTAATTTTAATTTTTGAACTTTTCCATCAATGGTAATTACGGGAGAGATGCCTTTTTCTTCTAGATCGCGAACCAATTCTTGGATCAAAATTTTATTGCCTTCTTTCATTCCTTCTGCGGTTTTTTTCAGAATTTCTTCACTACGCATAAATTGTTTCCCACAAATTTTGATTGATGACGGTTAATTTATTTTCACTTTTTCTTGCGATTTCGATCAGTTCTAAACCGCTGGATTCGTAGATGGTTGCTGTGTCGACAATTTCTAGATAGTCTTTTAAATTGTCGAGACCTCGTTGGAACCTGCGATGGATTACGAGAGGTTCGATATTATGACCGCCCTTACTTACTCTAGTCAAGACTCTTTCGTGTGCGAGGTTGGAATTTTCTAGTTTTAAAAAAATTAAATTCACCTTGTAGTCGCGCTGCTGCGCGCCTCGAATAAAATTTAAATAAGTTTTTGCTGATAAAGTTGTTTCCAAAGCAAAATCTGAACCTTCGTTTAAAAGAAACTCCATTCTTTTTAACATGAGTCGGCCGGCCGCCAGCGCTGATTTTTCGGGATCTTCTGGAGAAAGCATTTTGGCAATTTCATCGGCATTGATGAAAGCGTTACTGCTTAAAAAATTAGGCAAAAGTGTGACGCGAGCATGAGAGCTTTTGCCCGCCCCGTTTGGACCTGCGATGATGTGGATTTGTTTTTCTTGGGGCATTTTATTTCTTAGATTTTTTACCCTTCGGTTTTACCAAGCACTCCAAAAGCGCCTCTTCAATGCGTGAAATCGGTTTGATAGTTAGGCTATTTAAAACCTCTTTAGGCATGTCTTGCAAATCTTTGGCATTGGCTTGCGGAATCAGCACGGTCTTGATGCCGCCGCGAAGTGCTGCCAAAAGTTTTTCTTTTAAGCCGCCAATTTCTAGTGACTTTCCGGTGAGAGTAATTTCACCGGTCATGGCGATATTTTTTTTAATTGGCTTGTCAGTTAAAACTGAAATTAGCGCAACGCAAAGAGCAATGCCGGCGGAAGGTCCGTCTTTTGGGGTGGCGCCTTCCGGCACGTGAATGTGAAAATCGAATTTATTAAATTTTTTGTGATCGATTTTGTAATCTTTAGCGATAGATCGAGCGTAGCTCAAAGCAATGTGAGCCGACTCTTTCATGACATCACCCAAGGTTCCTGTAGTTTGAATTTTGCCGCTTCCTTCAAATTTCAAAACTTCAATATCAAGCAAATCGCCACCATATTCGGTGTAAGCTAATCCGGTCACAACACCTACGGCATCATGATCTTTAGCCATGCCGAAATGACGTTTTTCAACGCCGGCATATTTGGATAAATTTTTCTCGGTAATGTGCAGAGATTTGATTTTTTTAGTGATGATTTCTTTGGTGGCTTTGCGCGCTAAGTTAGAAATTTCACGGTTCAAATTGCGCACTCCAGCTTCAAAGGTGTAGCGGCGAATCAAATTTAAAATTGCTGCGTCATCAATTTTAAATTCATTTTTATCCAAACCATTTTCTTGGCGCTGTTTGTCGAGCAAATGCTCTTTAGCAATGTGCAATTTTTCATTTTCGGTGTAGCCCGAAAGTTTGATAATTTCCATACGGTCGCGAAGCGGCACCGGAATGGTGCTTAGGCTATTTGCAGTTGCGACAAACATCACTTTCGACAAGTCGTAATCAACTTCCAAATAATGGTCAGAAAAAGCTGAATTTTGTTCAGGATCTAAAACTTCTAAAAGAGCTGAAGCTGGATCGCCGCGAAAATCGTGAGCCATTTTATCAACTTCATCAAGCAACATCAGGGGATTGGTCACGTTAACTTTGCGCATTGATTGAATGATGCGTCCGGGCATTGAGCCAATGTAAGTTCTGCGATGTCCGCGAATTTCAGATTCGTCGCGCACTCCTCCCAAAGAAACTTTTACATATTTGCGACCCAGAGCTTCGGCGATTGACTTGGCGAGTGAAGTTTTGCCAACCCCCGGTGCACCAACCAAGCATAAAATCGGGCCTTTAGAATCTTTGGTTTTCATTTGCACCGCGATGAATTCGATGATGCGTTCTTTAATTTTTTCCAGCCCGTAATGATGCTTGTCCAAAATTTTCATCGATTTTTCGATGCTGTTGCTTGGTTTGGTTTTTGTGTCCCAAGGCAGCGAGCAAATCCAATCTAAATAGTTACGCACTACGCCTGACTCAGAAGAGTAGGGATTCATCTTTTCCAATTTAGCTAACTCGGAATTGCATTTTTTTCTGACATCTTCTGTGAGCTTTAATTTGGCCAGTTTTTCTTTGATTTCTTTGGTCTCGCTTTCTTCATCTTGCCCGAGCTCTTTTTTAATATTTTTGAGCTGCTCATTGAGGTAAAATTCTTTTTGATGTTTGGTGAATTTTTCTTGAATTGACTTGCTAATACGCGCTTCGGCTTGGCCAATTTCAACTTCGCCTTTTAAGATTTCTAAAACTTTGTAGAGTTTTTTAATTAGGTCATCTTCTTCCAAAATTGCTTGCTTGTCTTTAACTGGGCCATTGATGCAAGTGGCAATCGAGTAAGCAATTTCATGGGGTGAGCGCACTTTGGTAAGCGCCGCTAAAATTTCTGGTGTGACGCGTTTATTGTATTCGGCATATTGCGTGAAGGTTTCGATACAGGCTTTGATTAGGCCGAGCAGTTCTTTATTGTCGGTTGTAACTTTTTGTTCTAGAGCAACTTCAATTTCGCAGGTGAAGAATTTTTCGCCAGTAATCGCCTTTTTTATCTTAGCGCGCGACAGGCCTTGGAGTATGACTTTCAAAGTTCCATCTGGCGTTCTGATTGATTCAATGACGTGGCAAATAGTGCCCGTGTTGTAGAGATTTTTTTCGTCAAACGCATCAACATCGGGGTTGGTTTGTGTCACGGCAAAAATTGGAAAACTAACTTTGCGCGATTCTTCAACGCCGTTTAAAGATTTTTCGCGACCGACCAAAATTGTCGTCGTCATTTGCGGAAAAATTACTACATCGCGCAAAGGCAAGGCGTGTAAAACTTGCGATTGAATTTGTTGTTTCGTCATGATTGAAATGAGCGTGAATTAATGGGCGAGGAAGCAAAAAAAGTAGTAATCAATTTACAAATTACAATGGCAATAGCGTTAGCATTTACAATCATCATCGGCCTTTGCGGCTGTGGGTTTTTTTACATTTTAGCAAAGTTAAGAGCGGCGCAAAATGAAATAAATTTTTTACGCGAAGAGAAGAAAAAAGCTGAAGAAAAAATTAATTTTTTGCAGCAAAAAAATCTCGATTTTGAGAAGCAAAATGAGCTGATAAAACAAGAGCAAAATTTCTTAGAAAAGCAAAAACAAGATTGGACTAAAGACAAGGAAACCATGCTGTTTCAGCTTTCTAATGAGCTGATGAAAAAAAATAATGAGCAGCAAAATCAGATCAGTTTGCAGCAGCAAGAAAGCATCAAAAAAGTCACAGAAAATTTGTTCAAAAATTTTGAAAATGTGACGGCAAAAATGGTTTCGCTAAATGATGAAGTAAAAAAATCTTCGGAAACGATAAATCTGACAAGGCAGGCGCTGCTTACTCCGGGAGCGGCAGGGCGTACTGCAGAAATTACGTTGGAAAATATTTTAAAGAATTCGGGCTTAAAAGAAAAAGCCGATTTAAACGCGGTTGGTGACTATGTTTTGCAATCGCATTTTTCGGGATTGAGTAATGCTTCAGAGCAAGAGTCAAAAAGGCCAGACGCGATTTTGTTTTTTCCTAATGATCAAATTTCCATCATCGATAGTAAGTCTTCGCCACATTTTTTAGATCTGGAAGTGGCGCGCCAAGCTGGTGATTTGGAGCAAGAAAAAATCATTTTAGCCAAGATCAAAGATGCTTTTAGAAAACACCTCGAAAGCTTGAAACGCAAGGATTACGCCAAGTTTTTATTTGAAGAATTGCGCAGCAAAAATGCCAGCGATTACCGCATCATGATTATTATGTTTTTGCAGACGGAAAAGATGATGGAAATTGTTAGAGAGACTGATGCGAATTTTGAGCAAAGGGCTCTTGAAGCTGGTGTGGTTGTGGCCTCTCCGATTGGCCTGATTAACTTTTTATCGCAGGCGCGAGTTGTGATTGATCGTGTGAAACAGGAAAAAAATATCGAAGATTTGAAGATCGAAGTGCGCAAGCTTTTGGACAATGTGGCGATGATTTTTAAAGAATCAAAAGAGCTGGGAAAGGCATTGAATAAGGCATCGGGGATGCATAGTAAAATGACAAAATCGCTAAATCGCGGGGTTTATTCAGCGATGAAAAATATTGCAGAGCTTGGGATTGAAGGGAAGAAATCTGCAGAAGTGAAGTTGTTGGAAGAGTATGATGTGAATGAGGAAGGTGGCGAAGAATAAATCTCTAAAGTCATGCTGAGCCTGTCGAAGCATGATTCGAGCCCGTGCCCAGAATCATGCTTCGACAGGCTCAGCATGACAATTGGGATTAGTTAAGTTTCAGATCGGAGTTTTTATGCAAATCCACATTCAAAACTAACCCAAACCCAATCATCATTGAAGCCATAATCGTGCCGCCGTAAGAAACAAAGGGTAGCGGCGCTCCAACCACTGGAATCAAGCCCATCCCCATCCCCATATTAATGAACATGTGGATGAAAAAAATATTAATCACGCCCATCGTAAGCAGGCGGCCATATTGATGTTTAGTCTTCATCGCAATTGAAATGCCAATAGCGATGATGCCCGAGTAAACGGCGATGGTGAAAAAACTTCCCAAAAATCCGAGCTCTTCAGAAAGCATTGTGAAAATAAAATCGGTTTGTTTTTCAGGTAAGAAATTGAGCTGACCTTGCGTGCCGTTTAAGTAACCTTTGCCGAAAAGTCCGCCCGAGCCAATAGCGATTTTTGATTGAATAATGTTGTAGCCGCTGCCCAGTGGATCGTTGTTGGGATTGAGGAAAGTGAGTACACGCTGTTTTTGATAATCGTAAAGCAAGAAGTGCCAAGCAAATGGAATTGTGGCAACTGCGGCGATACCAACTGAAACGAATTTCCACATTTTAACGCCCGCTAAAAACAAAAGTGAAACGCCAGCCATCACTAAAATTGTGCCAGTTCCAAGATCGGGTTGGTAAAAAATAAAACAGGCAGGGACTGCGATTAATGCTAGCGGAATAATGATAAAACGAATCTGTCCGATCTCTTCTGCCTCAATGCTGTAGAAGTAACGAGCTAGCGCAAAAACTGTACATACTTTCATGATTTCTGAAGGCTGAATTGTTATCGGTCCAAGGCGAAACCAACGCGTTGCACCCATGGCGTTGTGGCCCATAATATCAACGATGATGAGTAAAATCAGAGCCACTGCATAAAAAATATAAGAGGCTTTGAACCAAATTTTAATGTCGGTAATTGCGATAAAAATCATCAGCGGAAAGAAGATGCAAAAAAAACCGAGCTGCTTGATGAGCCAAGGTCTGAAGCTGCCGCCACCCGCCGAATAAAGCATCAGAAAACCGATGAAAGCCAGAATGATAATTAGCGAAATTAAGAGCCAATTTAACTGTTCTAGCTTTTGCGAAATCGAAATTTTTTTTTGCTCGAAGAAGGACATTTTGCGTTTTTTTGGGAAGTAAAAATTTAAAGAAGGGGCCGCGAATTAAGACGGCTTGAAATATTAATCAAGCTTCCTTACCTTCGCGCGAAAATTACCTATTAAGACTTTTTTTAAACCGCTTTCCAGCCTTTATTTTCAAGCATGTCAGAGATTGAGAAACAAAATAAAAAAACCAAGCTCAGAGTCAAAAATTGGTATTCGAATCGTTATCAAATTATCGTAGTTCAGCGCAACATACTTTTGCTCTTCACGCTGGTATCAATGTTCTCGGTTGCGATCGCGGTAATTTTTGTGAAGAATGTAATGTCTTCAAAGTCGCTTGAGCCTTACGTTATTGAAGTTGAGCAAAAAACCGGAATCGCGACAATTGTTGATCAATTAACCTCGCAAAGTTTCACTGGCGATCAGATGATTCGTAAATATTTCATCAATGAATTTGTCCACGCGGCGAGCGGTTATGATCCAAAAACTTACAAAATAGATGTTGATAAAGTTAGACTTTTCTCGGTGCCGTCAGTTTATTCTGAGTTTCGCAATCGCATTAATGCGCGACAATTAGGAACTGGCTCGCAAATTGATGTGCGGATAAAATCGGTGCAATTTACCGATGCCAATACAGCGCAAATTCGTATTACCGACCAGCTTTCTTCAGATACTGATTATAAGCCCCAAACCAAAGAAAAAGTGATCACAATGGGGTTCTATTTCTCTCCGCAAATGAATTTGACTATGGAAGAGAGATTGATCAATCCTCTAGGTTTTCAGGTTAATAATTACCTGATCGCAGAAGAAGTGTTTACTTACTAATTCAAACTTAAGGAATGATGAACCGAATCGAGATTCTCAACATTGCAACCAAAGCTCGATTCTTGGTAACATTTCTTTTGTTCTCGCTTTTTTCTGCCGCCGCTTTTTCACAAACTCCAATCACTACCGATTCTCGCATTAGAACTTTGGTTTATAATCCCAACGAAGTTTATGAGCTGAAGTTTTACTACAACTATCAGTCATTTATCGAATTTTCTGAAGATGAAGAAATTGAAATGATTTCAATCGGCGAGGCTTTCGCTTGGCGTTTAACTCCTGCCGGAAAAAGATTATTTGTTAGGCCGCTCGAAATTGCGGCTCACACCAACATGACAATTATTACCAACAAAAGAACTTATCACTTCGATATCAGATCTGATGAATTTAACGGCAAAGCTGATGAAGATTTGGTTTACACTGTAAGATTTTTCTATCCGCAAATTGGTCAGCCTTTGCCAATTCCGCCGCAGCTTACTGCCCCAAATGTTGCTATCAGAAAGCCGGCGCCAGCGATTCAAGAAAAATATGAGGTTAAGACTCCAATTCCAGGGGCCAATATTATCGAAGCAATTCCGGGTTTGATTGGGCGTAATCCCGAAAAAGCAGAGCTGAATTTTGATTATAGTTTGGCCGGAAAGTCGGATAATATCGTGCCGTTAAAAGTTTACGACAATGGCACTGAAACCTATTTTCAATTTGCTAATGACAATTTGGTTATTCCGTCAATCAACTCGGTGGATGCTAGTGGTAATGAGCAAGTCTTAACCTATCTCATCCGCGACAATTATGTTGTAGTACCAATAATCACCAGACAGTTCACCTTGCGCTTGTCGGACAGCTTGCTTTGCATCTATAATAACAAAATGTTCAATCTGAAGAGATAGAAGAGTTAGCCATCTTAAACTTAGCAGAGAAATCTCTGATGATTTTAAGATGACAGATTTTTGTAAAGAGTTGCTCGATGCCTAAATTGTCAAAATCAAACGATCGCGATAAAACTCATATTTCTTAAACTTTCGTAGGAAACTCATTCCCAAAAGCGAAGTTCCCATTTCGGCGTTATTTACGGACGCCCCAACATCATGAAAAATCACATCTCCAACTTCTATTTGATCAAGCATAACTGTAGCGCCCCAAGCTTTGCCGTTGGCGGTTTGATAAGGTTTGTTAAAGTTTAGCTTTTTTGGATTGATGCCAATTCTTTCGGCCTCAGCAAGACTCATAACAATGTCGCTGGCGCCAGTATCAATCATAAAATGCATCGCAGTGCCGTTGATTTTAAGATCGATATAAAAATGACCGTCTTGCGACAGGACGATTTCTAACTCGCCGGATTTATTGATGCGAACTGCTGAAGGATTTATTTCTCCCAAAATGCGATTTTTAAAATCTGAGAATGCGAAGCGGTAAGAATAAATGACAATTGTTGCAAGTCCCACAACTGACCAAATTCCCAGATATTTAAGAATTTTACTCAAAGGCAAATCACGGCGCGTTAATAGGCCGCTAATTAGCATTGCTAAAATTATCGAAAGGCTGGCGAAATTTTGCCAATCGCTTGAGTTCAAACTGCTAAAATTCATTAAACCGCCTTTAAAACTTCCAAAACTTGTAAATTTTCTTCCTCAGTTCCAATCGTCAAACGCAGACAATTTGGCAATCCGTAACCCGCCATTTCGCGCAAGATAAAGCCATTTTCCAAAAGTTTATGATTGGCTTTTTGGCAATACTCAGTGCTGCCAAAATCCAGCAAAATAAAATTGGCAATTGAAGGGTGAGCTTTGACGTGATCCAGTTTGGCAAATTCTTGGAATAGAATTTTGAGCCATTTTTTATTGTGAGCTTTCGATGCAGCAAAAAACTCATCATCGTACAAAGCTGCTAAAGCGGCAACTTGTCCTGGTCCGCTAACGTTAAAAGGTCCGCGAACTTTGTTGAGAACTTCGGCAACATATTCTGATGAATAACACCAGCCAACGCGCAGTGAAGCCAATCCATAAATTTTTGAAAAAGTACGAGTCGCCACAACATTTTCAAACTCATTTACTAGTGCGATGGCGTTAGGATAGTCGGCTTCATCAACAAATTCTTCGTAAGCGTGATCCAAAACAATCAGCACGTTTTTTGGCGTGCTGTTAATTAATTTTCTGATCTCAGTCGTTTTTAAATAAGAGCCGGTGGGATTATTTGGATTGGCGATAAAAATAATTTTTGTTTTGGGTGTAATTGCGGCAATTATTGCATCGACATCAGCTTTAAGATTTTTTTCTTTAACTTTTATCGCTTTAGCGCCAACGCGTTTTGCAGAAATGGGATACATCAAAAACCCAAACTCGCTGTAAATGACTTCATCATTAATTCCGGCAAAAGCTGAGGTTAAAAATGCTAAAATCTCATCAGATCCGGCACCGCAAACAATTTGTTTAGCGGCAATGCTATTTTTATCTGCTAGAGCTTCACGTAGTACAGTACAAGCTCCATCAGCATAGCGCATAACTTCAGAACTGTGATCTTGATAAGTCGTAATTGCTTTCGGACTTGAGCCTAAAGCATTTTCATTTGATGAAAGTTTGATCGCTTTTTTGTAACCGATTTTTGCTTTTCCTGGTTTGTAATTGTCGATTTCTAAAATGTATTTGTGTGCGGTTAATTTCATGTGAAACTTTTCTCCAATTTTTCGATTAGTTGTTGAACCTTTTCAAAGTCACCAAACTTGATAGAAATTCGCCCGTTATTTTTAAAGGAATTATAAGAAATTTTTGCTTCCATGCCACTGACTTCAGAAAGCTTATTTTCCAAAATGGTCAAATGTTCGCTATTCACGAATTTTATTCTCGATTCAGTTCTAACTAAAAGCGGCGTACTTCTGATTTTTTCTACTTTTTCATAGCGCACTAAATCTTCGGCATGTCGAACCGTTAAAGCCTCATTAATAATTCTTTGAGCCAGTTTTTCTGGATTATTCGAATTAATAATGGCGCGGGCATGACCCATTGAAATTAGTTTTTTATCCAGAGATTCGCGAACTGAAGCGGGCAATCCCAAAAGTCGTAAAAGATTGGCAATGTGGCTACGGCTTTTGCCAACTCTTTTGGCGATTTGATCTTGTGAGTAAGAAAACTCTTCGATCAATTTTTGGTAACCTTCTGATTCTTCAATCAAAGATAAATCGGTTCTTTGGATATTTTCGATAATCGCCAGTTCCAACGCTTCGTGATTATTAATCTTTTTTACGATGGCAGATATTTTTGAAAGCCCGGCAAGAATTGTGGCGCGAAATCTGCGCTCACCCGCGATGATTTCATAATGATCTTCATTGCCGATTTTGCGCAAAATAATTGGCTGAATCAGGCCATTTTCTTTAATGGAATTGGCTAATTCTTGTAATTCGATTTGGTCAAAATTTTTGCGCGGTTGGTAAACCCCGGCGTTAATTTTGCTAATTTCAATTGATTCAATGGCTTTGAAATCTGGAGTTGAAATTAAAATATCTTTTTTTGCGTGGCTTTCACCAAGCAATGCTGACAAGCCGCGACCTAATTTTTTTTCTGAGTGATTTTCTGTCATTTGTGCCTTTGGTTGGTTTTTAAGGAGCTACTCTTTTTGCAAAATTTCTTTTGCGAGCTTGATATAAGCCTGCGATCCCAAACATTTTGAATCGTAAACTATCCCCGGAAGTCCGTGAGATGGGGCTTCGGATAATCTAATATTCCTTGGAATTCCATGCTTGAAAACTTTGTCTTTTAAAAAATCGCGAACGTCAATTTCAACTTGTTCAGTTAATTTATTTCTACGGTCGCGCATGGTTAAAATAATGCCGCCGATGGTTAGTTCGTGATTTAGATTTTCTTTTACCAAATCCAAGGTGGTCAAAAGATGGCTTAATCCTTCAAGTGAAAAAAACTCGCATTGCATTGGAATTAAAATTGAATCTGAAGCGGTCAAAGCATTAATCGTCAACATTCCCAGAGATGGCGGGCAATCGATAAAAATATAATCGTAATCATGTATTACTTCTTTAAGGGCGCGACGCAGCAAAAATTCTCTTTTATTTACACTGACCAACTCAACTTCGCAGGCCGATAAATCAACGGTTGAAGTGATGATGCTGAGATTTTTAATGCGAGTTGGAACGGTTGAATCTTTGATATGACACTCGCCAATGAGAATTTCATAAATGGTTTTTTGTCTTTGAGCTTGAGCAATACCAAAACCAGTGCTGGCATTTCCTTGCGGATCCATATCGACGAATAAAACTTTCTTTTTCATCGCTGCAAAGGCGGTGGCTAGATTTACGGCTGTGGTAGTTTTGCCGACGCCACCTTTTTGGTTTACAACAGAAAAAACTTTGGCACGTTTTTGATGGTGAGTCATGTTTTTGAAGTTTTTTGGAGAAAAAATTAAGAGAAGCGCAACTTAAAAATGGAATGTTTGCTGTCAAACAAATTGTTTCACGTGGAAACATTTTTATCGTGAAACAATTTTGATGTAACCTGAGCTTGTCGAATGGTGCTTCTGGGAAAGGGCTTGAATCACCGTTCGGACAGCCTCAGGGTGACATCGAGTATGAAGGATGATTTGTGCAACTACCGCTTAGATCTAAAAAAATCCTGCATCAACTTCTTCGATTCTTCCTCAGAAATTCCTGAATAAACTTCGGGTCTGTGATGGCAAGACGAGCTTGCAAAAATTCTCGCACCATTTTCGACCGCGCCAAATTTTTTATCGGAGGCGGCGTAGTAAATTCTTCTAATTCTAGCTAAAGAAATGGCCGCAGCGCACATGGTACAAGGCTCTAGCGTTACATAAAGGTCACAATTATCTAACCTAGAGCTGCCTTTAATTTCTGCTGCTTTGCGTAGGGTTAAAATTTCGGCGTGGGCAGTTGGATCTTTTTTGGTCAAATTGCAATTGTGAGCGCTAGAAATGATTTTTCCGTCTTCAACTATCACAGCGCCAACCGGAACTTCGTCTTTTTCAAAAGCGAGTCTTGCTTGAGCCAAAGCGGCTTCCATAAAATTATTTTTCATAACCTTTTGGCTTTCTTGAAAATCTTAAAAAAGTTTTCGGTAGTTTGCCTAGCAACTTCTTCGGCGCTTAAACCTTTTAACTCAGCAATAAATTCTACGACATGTTTAGTAAAAGCGGGCTGATTGGTTTTTCCGCGATGCGGCATTGGCGCCAAATAAGGTGAGTCGGTTTCTACTAGCAGAGATTCAAGCGGCAGAAATTTTACGATTTCTTGCAATTCAGCCGCATTTTTAAAAGTGACGATGCCAGCAATTGAAATATACATGCCCAAATCCAAAGCTTTTTTAGACAATTCTTTTGAGCTAGAAAAGCAGTGTAAAAGTGCCGGAAAATTTTTGTTTTGTTGTTCACTTTGCAAAATTTCCATCATGTCCAAATCAGCATTTCGGCTGTGAATTATTAAAGGCAAATCAGTTTCTTGTGAGGCTTTAATATGTTCTAAAAAACTGATTTTTTGTAAATCGATTGCCGAAGTGTCGTGATAATAATCGAGTCCGGTTTCGCCAATTCCGATAATTTTTTTGTGAGCTTTGCAAAGTTCTATAATTTCAGCCGCACTGGTTTTTGGTTGTTCGGTGACGTTGCAAGGATGAATTCCAGCTGAAGCGTAAACAAAATCGTAGAGTTTTGTGTAGTGCAAAATCTTGTCGATTTCAGTGATTCGCGTGCAAATTGTTTGCAGAATTTTGACGTTATTTTGCAGGCAGTTTTCGATTACTTCTGCGAGGTTTAGGCCTTGTTTTTCAACGAGATCGAGATGGCAGTGAGTGTCAACAATGTAGCTATTCATCTTTGTTTTTATTTCGGATTGCGGTTGACGAAATGTCTAAATTTTTCGTGTAAAAAACTTTATATTTTGAGGGTAAAATAAATTTCCAAGCTTTGGTTTTTTTGATTTTTCGCAGAGTTTTTTCGCGGGAGAAAATCATTAAAGGAATTTGCAAAACCAGCTTTTTAAAGCCTTCCCACAAATGAAGCTTCTCTAAATTATCGGCTCCCATGAGCCAGAAAAATTCGATATTTTTATAGCGAGCTTGTAGTTTTTTTACCAAAATTTCGGTGTAAATTTCGTCAAATCTTTTGACGTAAATTTTGGGATTTAGAGCTGTCAAATCTTCGCATTTTCTTACGCGATTTTCGTAAGATTCGTAAATCGATTTATCTTTAAGTGGATTATGCGCGGTTGGAATCCACCAAACTTGTTTTAGCCCCAGTTTTTTTATGGCAAGGTTGCTGATATGTAAGTGTCCTTGATGCGGTGGATTAAAGCTACCGCCGAGCAATCCTACTTTCATTATCCTAAAATAATTGCGATTAGAATCAAAATCCCGACCCAGATATTTGCCTTAAAAACTTTCAAACAACTTTGTGAATCAGAGAAATCGCAGCTTTTTATTTTGTGATTTAACAGCAGGTCGGCGACTAAAATTGCCAAGAAAAATCCCGATTCAAAATGCTCTCTCAAGCCAACGCAGGTAAGGGTGATAAATAAGGCAAAGTTTAATCCGGTTAAAATTTTCTTGGGATTTTCTCTAAACTTTATTGCGGTGGATTTTACGCCAATTTTCAAATCATCTGAAATATCTTGATAGGCGTAGATTGTGTCGTAAATCACCGTCCAAATGATGCAGGCAAAATATAAAATTACGGTGCTAAGCGCAATGTTTTCAAGCAGCGCCAGACTTGCGATTAAAATTCCAAAATTAAAAGTAAGGCCCAAAAAAACCTGCGGATAATGCGTGATGCGCTTCATTAATGGATAAGTCACAACTAAAGCCAGCGCCGCAAGTCCGCCAAAAATTGTTTGTTGGTTAAATTGTAGCAAAATTAGCAGTCCAAGGGCGAGTAAAATTCCTAGTGCTACAAAAGCGCCGCGACGGGAGATTTTTTTTGATGCAAGTGGGCGATGTTTAGTGCGTTCAACTTTAGCATCAAATTTTTGATCGATTAAATCATTGATAACACATCCCGCAGAGCGCATCACCACCGAGCCTATAAAAAACAAAAGAATAATTCCGGCAATTGCCAGCGCATCAAAATTGGGTAATTTTTTTAGTGCAAAAAAAACTCCAAATAAGCAGGGCAAAAATAACAGCCAGATTCCCGTGGGTTGGTTGAGGCGAGTTAGTCTGATGTAATTTAAAAGAGGCATCTGAAGTAGGTTTTTTAATTTGATTTTTTGATCTTTGTTTTTAGCGTCCGCCGTCTCAAATTTTTTTACTCGACATAAGTCGCGCCCCGCTTTGCGGGGAGCCCGCGGATATCAAAGCAAAATTTGGTTCTGACGCTTTGATATACCAAAGCAAATCTCACAAATATCAATAAAATCATGCATAAATTACTAATCGCCAATCGCGGCGAAATCGCTTGCCGCATTATTAAATCTTGCCGCAAATTAGGCATCAAAACTGTTGCGGTTTATTCTGATGCAGACACCAATTCACTATTTGTGCAAATGGCTGATGAGGCTGTAAATATAGGTCATTCGCCATCTTCGCAAAGTTATCTTAACGTCGATAAAATCTTAGCTGCGGTGAAAAAAACCGGCGCGACTATGGTGCATCCAGGTTACGGATTTTTGTCAGAAAATCGTAATTTTGCTAATCAGTTAGAAAAAGCGGGCGTGATTTTTGTTGGACCTTCGGTTTATTCGATTGAAATGATGGGCGACAAAATCGAATCGAAAAAATTAGCCATTGAGGCTGGCGTTAGCACGGTTCCGGGTCATATGGGAATTGTGAAAGATGGTGCGGAAGCAGCCGATATCGCTGAAAAAATTGGCTTCCCAGTTATGGTTAAAGCCTCGGCCGGTGGTGGTGGAAAAGGCATGAGAATTGTATGGAAAAAAGAAGATGTTGCTGAAGCTTTTCTTTCTGCCTCAAACGAAGCGCGTAACAGCTTTTCTGACGATCGTATTTTTATCGAAAAATTTATCGAAAATCCACGTCACATCGAAATTCAAGTTATCGCCGACAAGCAAGGCAACACAGTGTGTTTGGGCGAAAGAGAATGTTCAATTCAGCGTAACAACCAAAAAGTAATTGAAGAAGCGCCAAGCCCTTTTATGGATGAAGCGACTCGTCAAAAAATGTACGAACAATCAAAAGCTTTGGCGCGCAAAGTGGGCTATTTCTCGGCTGGCACCATCGAGTATATCATGGATAAAAATAAGAATTTTTACTTCCTTGAAATGAACACGCGCCTGCAAGTTGAGCATCCTGTAACTGAGTTAATCACTGGTTTAGATATTGTTGAATTGATGATTAAAATCGCTCAAGGAGAAAAATTGCCATTCGCGCAAGAAGACATAAAGCTCAACGGCTGGGCCATGGAATCGCGTATTTACGCTGAAGATCCGGCGCGTGGATTTTTACCATCTTCTGGGCGCATCAATCTTTACATCGAGCCAGAAGCTAGCGCCAATGTTCGCGTTGATACTGGCGTTTACGAAGGCGGCGAAGTCAGCATGTTTTATGATGCTATGATCGCAAAACTTTGCTCTTACGGCAAAGACAGAAAAGAAGCGATTGAGCACATGCGCAGCGCTTTAGGAAGCTTCGCAATTGGTGGCGTTTCACACAATATCAGCTTCCTTGAAACCATCATGAAAAGTGAGCGTTTTGCAAGCGGCAATCTTACTACTTCTTTCATCAAAGAAGAATTCCCTGAAGGGTTTTCGGGCAGTGAATTAGACTCGCGCGCCGAAGAAGTTTTTATCGCAAGCGCCTTGCATATTTTCTTAAAAAACTACGAAAGAAACGGTCACATGACTGGCCAATTGCGCAATCGTGAGAAGCAAGTTTCTGATCGTTGGGTGGTGATGATTGATGATAAATCTTACTTGGTTGATTTGCTGGCAAGATCGGAAGATTTTCTAAAAATGGTATGCGATCAAAAAGAAATCGAAATCAGAACTGCGTGGAATAACGGCGAGAAGCTTTTCCGCGCTAAAATTAACGGCCTGGATGTTGGCGTAAAAATTCGCGAAAATAACAATACCGGAAATTACCTGATGCAATTTTCAGGCTTTGACGCCTTTGTTAGCGTGTGCTCGCCCCGTATTGCCGAGCTTTCAAAATTCATGCCGAAAATTATCAAAAATCCGAAGCCAGTAAATTTAACTTCGCCAATCACTGGCAAAATCGTGCGCTTCAAAGTGCAAGAAGGTGAGGTGGTGAAAGCGGGACAAGAGTTGGTTTTGATTGAGGCGATGAAAATGGAAAATTCAATTCGCACCGATCACGATGTGGTGATTGGCAAAATCAAATTTAGCGAAGGTGAAACTGTTGGAATTGGACAGGTGGTGATTGAGTTTGTTCAAGAGGTGAAAGAATAACTCGTATGTCCAATTTACATGCGAGTTGGGGTTCCCCGCAAGGCGGGGCGCGACTTGTGTCGCGTTTCCTTATCCCGAAGGGACAAAGGACAAGAATAATTTATTCGGCGGCAATTTTGACAATTTTTGCTGTGGCAAAAACCGAAATGCTGCCGATAAAAATGCAAAGCCCAGAAAGAATTTTAAAGTTGGCAGATGTATCAAAACTAAGGCCGCTGTAGGCCAAAAGCAAAATCGGAATAATTAAAGGCAAGGCAATTACGGCAATCATTGGCGCCGAATTTCCTAAAACAGAAAGGCTGCCGCAAAAGGTGCAGATGAAGTTGATTGAGATAGTTGCTAAAAAAATCAGAATCAAAAAATTAACCGACATCTCGTGATCTAGCCCAATCAAAGCACTAATTGGCAAGGTTGAAATCAAAATTGGCAAAGCGCAAATCAGCCAATTTGCTAACATTTTTGCCAACACAAAAATTTCAAAATTATCGCAAGAGGTGAGGATTTGTTCAATTGTGCCATCATCAAAATCTTTTTTTAGAAATTCTGCTGCGGAAAAAATCAAACAAGAAAGAAGCGAAAACCAAATCACCGTGATTGAATAAAAAGCTGTAGAGCCTTGATTATCTTGGTTTTGCGACAGAAGTAAAAAAATCGCAACCGAGATTAGGAAAAATAAAAAATTAGCAAAAATTTTGCCTAGATGGCGTGACGAGAGCAGAAGTTCATGATGAAAAATTATCAAAAAAACCTGCATATTAGCGCCCGTAAATATCGCTAAATCTCACAATATCATCTTCACCCAAATAATTTCCCGTTTGCACTTCAATCAGCTCTAACGGCGTTTCGCCTCGATTTTCTAGGCGATGTTTTTGCCCAATTGGAATGTAGGTTGATTCATCTTCGCTCATCACAAATTCTTTCTCGCCGCAAGTTACATGAGCCTTGCCTTTAACCACAACCCAATGCTCGGCGCGATGGTGATGCATTTGCAAAGAAAGTGAGGCATGAGGTTTTACAATAATTTTTTTCACTTTGAAGCGATCGGTTAAATCAATAGTTTCAAAGCTACCCCACGGGCGCAAAACTTTGGTGTGAGAATTGCACTCTTCGCGATTTTGTTTTTTCAGCAGTTCAAACATTTCTTTTACTGATTGTGAATCGTTTTTATTGGCGATCAAAACCACATCTTTCAAAGAAATAATAATCAGATTTTCCACGCCAATTGTTGCAACTAAACCGCTGCGTGAGTTGATGTAGCAGTCTTTGGTGCGTAGTGCAGAAACGTCGCCCGCAAGGCTATTGCCATTTTCATCTTTGTTTGCGATTTCAGAAATTGCCTGCCACGAACCAACATCTGACCAACCAACTGAAAGTGGAGCTACCGCTACTTTCTCAGCTTTTTCCATGACAGCGTAATCGATGGAAATGCTAGAACATTTTTCAAAATCAGCACTGTCGAGGCGAATAAAATCTAAGTCGCGAACTGCTTTACTGTAGGCAGCAACGCAATTAACATAAATGTCATTTTGCAATTTTTTTAGCACCGCCAAATAAGCAGATGCTTTGAATAAAAAGATGCCGCTATTCCACAAATATTCGCCGCTTTCTAAAAATTGCTCGGCGCGCGCCAAATCTGGTTTTTCGATAAATTTTTCGACAGAAAAAATTTCTGCAAAATATTCCAATTCGATATTTTTCTTAATGTAGCCGTAACCGGTTTCGGCTTTATCTGGCACGATGCCGAAAGTTACTAAATATCCGTCATTGGCGGCTTTGGCGGCTTTTTTCACATTGGCGATGAAGCTTGTTTCATCGAGAATAATGTGATCGGAGGGCATTACTAAAATCAGATCATTTGCCTCATTTGCAGCAATAGCGTCAAGGGCTGCAATTGCAATTGCGGGAGCGGTATTGCGGCCAATTGGTTCAAGAATAATTGATTTGGCGGCGGCATTAATTTTTTGCAATTCTTCAGCAACCGTGAAGCGATGCTCATTGTTACAAACCACAATTGGCTCAAAAAAATTGTCAGAATTTTTGACGCGCAAAGCGGCTTTTTGAAACAAGGAGTTTTCGCCAAAAAAATCTAAAAATTGTTTCGGATTTAAACTGCGAGAAACTGGCCAAAGTCTTGTGCCTGAACCGCCGGAGAGAATTACTGGAGTGATTTTCATTATTTTACTTGAAAAGATCGATTGCGCCAAAACCATTAATTGGCAGATTTTGCAGTGATTTTAAATTTTCTAAATTAACTCCGCCAAGTGCGTAAATATTGATCCTAGAGTAAGGTTGCTTTTTGGTTTTGAAAGAAATTTTTGCCAAATTTTTTAGGCCCAAATTTTTTGTATTTGGGTGACTGGTGGTTAAAAAAATCGGTGAAATAAAAAGCCAATTAGGTGCTAATTTTTGTGTTTTTAAAACTGACTTCAGGCAATGTGAGGCAAGGCTAAAAATAAAATTTTTTGGCCAGAGTTTTTTTTGTAAAAATTGTGTCGGAATTTTATCGAAATTAGAAAAATGCAGGCCGTCAGCTTTTAATTTTTTGGCTAATAAAAAATCTTTTCCAATTAAAATTTTAATGCCGCGCGGTCTTGCCAAAGCAATAATTTTGCGGGCAAAAAGCTCGCGCTCTGCCTTTTCTAAATCATATTCGCGAATGATGATTGCAGAATTTTTTGGCAGATTTTTAATGGCGGCATCGAAGTCTAAAGTTTTTTTGCGATCGGTAAAAAAAACCGGCGGCGCAGCAAATTTTTTAATCTCTAAGCAAATTTTTTGATTCATGAAAAACCAGATTGAGCGCAATTTATTTTTGATTAACCGCAAGATTAGCGAGGCTTGCAAAATCTACGGGCGACCAGAGAAAAGAGTCAACTTAATTGCCGTTTCCAAAACAGTTTCGGCAGAAAAAATTGCAGAAGCAATTGCTGCTGGATGTAAAATTTTTGGCGAAAATTATGTCAAAGAAGCTGGGGAAAAGTGGCCGGAAATTAAGAAAAATTTTTGCGAAATAAAATTGCATTTCATCGGACATTTGCAAAGCAACAAAACTGATGAAGCGGTTGATTTATTTGACTCGATTCAAACTCTAGACAGTGAAAAATTGGCGTTAGCTTTAAAAAAATCAGCGCAAAAAAAAGCGAAAAATCCTGAGATTTTTATTCAAGTAAATATCGGTGAAGAAGAGCAAAAAGGTGGAATTTTGCCGAGCAAATTGCGCGATTTCGTGAAATTTGCCCGCGACGAATGTGCCTTAAATGTAACTGGATTAATGTGTATTCCGCCGAGCGGCGAAGCAGCTTCACCTTATTTTGCTTTGCTCGCAAAAATGGCGCGCGAAAACAATTTAGAAAAATTATCGATGGGAATGAGTGCTGATTTTGAAGAGGCGATTGCCTTGGGTGCAAATTACGTAAGAATTGGAACTGCGATTTTTGGTGCGAGATAAAAAGTGGTGCGCCCTAGACGATTCGAACGTCTGACCTACAACTTAGAAGGCTGTTGCTCTATCCAGCTGAGCTAAGGGCGCATTTACTTTTTTTGTCAGGAGGGGCGGGCTTTCTAAGAGGGCAGTATGAAAAATCAAATTAAAATTTCCTCGATGGCATGTTGAGCTTGTCGAAACATGATTCGTGGCACGGTCTAGAATCATGTTTCGACAAGCTCAACATGCCATCGAGATTTTTTTAAAAAACTTGCGAAAAACCCCTATACTTTTCAATCGTCCAAAAATAAAAAGTTGATCCCGTCCTAACACGACCGACGCGATCTAGCTGTCGTTCTCCCTCCCCTTCTTAAAATCAAAATCTTCATACAAGCACATGTCAAAGGCATCTGGCGTTTCTGCTATTTTTGAAATGGTCAAAAATAGTAACATTAAATTCATTGATTTTCGTTTTTCTGATTACAACGGAAAATGGCTTCACATCAGCCACTGCGCTGATGCGGTTGGCGAAGAAGAGTTAGTCAAAGGAGTTTCTTTTGATGGATCTTCAGTGCCTGCTTGGAAAGAAATCAATGATTCTGACATGTTGATGATTCCAGATTTGGGCACTGCTTTTATTGATCCTTTTTCGAGCATGCCAACCTTGGTAATTACTTGCGATGTAATTGACCCGGCAACCGGCAAAGGCTACGATCGTGATCCAAGATTTACTGCTAAAAAAGCTGAAGAATATTTGCAAAAAAGTGGAGTTGGTGATGTTGCTTATTTCGGACCAGAGCCGGAATTTTTTGTTTTTGACGATGTGCGTTACCAAAGCGGAACTCACGGAAATTCTTACGCGATTGATTCAGAAGAAGCCCCGCACAATTCCGGTAAAAAAATTGAAGGTGGAAATTTAGGTCGCAGATCGCCAATTAAAGGCGCCTACTTTGATGCGATGCCGCTTGACACTGGCCAAGATTTGCGCTCTGAAATGGTTGAAACTTTGCGTGAAGTTGGTGTTGTTCCTTTGCTTCACCATCATGAAGTTGCCAATTCACAATTTGAAATCGGCTTCAAATATAGCACGCTTACAGACACGGCAGATAACATCCAAAAATTTAAATATGTTATTCACAACGTGGCTCAAGCTTACGGCAAAACTGCAACTTTCATGCCAAAGCCAATCTTTGCTGATAACGGTTCAGGAATGCACGTTCATCAATCAATTTGGAGAAAAGGCGAAAATCTTTTTGCCGGAAAAGAGCATGCTAATCTTTCTGAATTAGCTTTGTTTTACATTGGCGGAATCATCAAGCATGCCAAAGCAATCAACGCTTTTTCAAATGCTACAACTAACAGTTACAAGCGCTTGGTTCCGGGTTACGAAGCTCCGGTAATGTTGGCTTATTCGGCCAAAAACCGCTCTGCTTCAATTCGCATTCCGCACGTTACCAACGAAAAAGCGCGTAGAATCGAAACTCGTTTTCCAGATCCCGCTTCAAATCCTTATTTGACTTGTGCAGCGCTTCTAATGGCTGGTTTGGATGGCATTAAAAATAAAATCCACCCGGGCGAACCAAAGAACCAAGATCTTTACCATTTGTCTGACAAAGAATTGAAAAAAATCCCAACTGTTTCGCGTTCACTTCGCGAAGCTTTGAGTTCTTTGGATAAAGACAGAGGTTTCTTGCTTGAAGGTGGCGTTTTCACTAATGAGCAAATTGATGCTTACATCGAATTGAAATTACAAGAAGCCAATCGCGTTGAGCAAATTCCTCACCCGATTGAGTTTGAACTTTACTACAATAGCTAGAGACGCGCTCGACCTCCACACTCGGTGTCACCCCGTCTTCACGACGGGGTCCAGTCCACGCGGCACAGACTTTAAGCTCGGAGACTGGACCCCGCAGCAAGTGCGGGGTGACATAGAGTGTGGTTGAGAAAAGAACAAAAGAAAAAAATTTACACTCTACCAAAAACCCAAAACCACCACTTCACCATGGTTGCCAAAACTAAAACCTTCTCCTTCACTGGAATCGACGTTGCCCCAATTGATGTTCAGGTAAAAATTTCTCCCGGTATGGCGAGCTTTACCATTGTTGGCTTGCCCGACAAAGCGGTTGGCGAATCCAAAGAGCGGGTGCGCGCTGCAATATCGTCTACCGGCCTTTCGTGGCCTTACAAAAAAATCACAGTTAATTTAGCGCCGGCCGATTTGCAAAAAGAAGGCAGTCATTTTGATCTGGCAATTGCCCTTGGAATCATGATTGAAATCGGGGTTTTAGCGCAAGAAACCATCGATGATTTTTTTGTTTTAGGTGAGTTGTCTTTGGATGGATCGATCAATTCGGTAAGTGGAATGATATCTGCAGCAATTGGTGCCAATCAAAGAAATTCAGGAATTATTTGCCCCTCAGGAAATGGTGCTGAAGCCGCTTGGGCTGGAGATTTAAGAATTATTGCAGCTCCTGATCTAATGACTTTGATTAATCATTTAAAAGGCGAGCAAATTTTAGAGCGTCCCGAAACTAACAAAGTTTTTGAGGCAAAAAAATATCCCGATTTGGCTGACGTCAAAGGCCAAGAAAATCCCAAACGCGCTTTAGAAATTGCTGCGGCGGGTGGCCACAATCTTTTGATGGTTGGGCCTCCTGGCACCGGAAAATCAATGTTGGCATCGCGCCTTGCCGGAATTTTGCCGCCTCCCGAGCTAGAAGAGATCCTCGAAATCAACATGATTGCAAGCCTCAGTGGCAAAATGACTGAGGGTAAATTAATCACTGCGCGCCCTTACCGCGAAGTGCATCATTCTTGCTCAATGCCGGCAATGGTTGGTGGTGGTGCCAAAGCTAAGCCGGGTGAAGTTTCTCTCGCCCACAATGGCGTTTTATTTTTAGATGAGCTCGCCGAATTTCCGCGGCAAGTTTTAGATTCTCTGCGCCAGCCGCTGGAAACTTCTAATATCAGTATCTCGCGCGTTAATTCGCACACTACCTACCCAGCGAATTTTCAATTAGTCACCGCAATGAACCCTTGTCGCTGCGGGTTTCTGGGCGATATTGGTCGCGAATGTAAAAAAGCACCAGACTGCGGAGAAGATTACAAAAATAAAATTTCTGGCCCGCTTTTAGACCGCATCGATATTTTGGTTGTGGTTGGCCAAGTTGATATTTTTTCAGCACTAAATTTGAAAAAAGGCGAAAGTTCAGAGGTGGTTGCAGCCAGAGTTTTAAAGGCGCGGCAGTTGCAGCAAAAAAGATACGAGAATGAAGTTGAAATGAAAAACCTGCCAAAAATCAATGCTAAAATTGACGGAAAAACTTTAGAAAAATTTTGCGATTTGGATGTCGACTGCCAAAAAATTCTGCAAAATTCGGTGCAGAAAATGCAAAGCTCAATGCGCGGCGTCACTAGAATTCTAAGAGTTGCTCGCACAATCGCTGATTTGGAAAGCGCTGAAAAAATAAATCAAAATCACCTGCTGGAAGCGATTTCTTACCGACGCAAGGTGTAAAAAATTTTACAAAAAACTGAATTTTCCGCACCAGTGCGGAAAATTCAAAAAATTGCCGTTAGAGCTAATGCTAGCAAGGCTAAATCGCAGATACAAATTCTCAGAAAAATACCAGTTTTTTAAACCAATTTTAACAAGTCAATTTCTTCGGCGATCAGTTTTCTTAAATGATTTGCGTTATTTAAATGTGGGGCGTGGCCGCAGTTTCCGAAAATTTCTAAGCGGCAATTTTTGATTCTTTCTTTGAAATATTCGGCTTGACTGGCGTGAACTATCATGTCGCCAGCGCCTTGGATGAAGAGAGTTCGTGGCATGTTGGTGAAGTCAATGTCAAAGCAAGAAAAGCGACTTAATTCTTCGAGCCAGAATTTTAATTGGTCAAAATTTTGGTCGCGAATGTCGAGATTGCGCGCGATGCCTGAGGCATTTTGGTCATTCATTGCGGTTAAAATCGAAAACTGTTTAAGAGTTTTATCGGGTGCTTGTGAGAAATTTTTGTGAAATTCGTTGAAAGTAGCGCGCGACATTCCGGCGCGGACGCGTTCGTCTTTTAGCATTTGGAAGGGCGGCGCGAGTAGAATTAAAAGTTTGGGCGTGAGAATTTTTTTTTCGATTAGGCGCACCGCGAGTTGTCCGCCAAGGCTCCATCCGATTAGAATTTCGGGATTAAGATTTTGCGATTTAATTGCAGCGAAGAAATCTTCAGGCGCGCCAAAGGTTGAATAGTCAAAAGAAGATACAAAAAAAGGGTCAAAAAAAGATTCTTTGAAAATTACTTCCAAAGAATCTGATTTTTGACCCCAGCCGGAAAGGCAAAGAATATTTTTAGACACGTCTGACTTAAGCAGCCTCGGTAGGAGCATCTGTTTTGCCGCCAACGAAATCGAAAGCGCCGAATTTGCTTTTGAATTTGGTAAGTCTTTCGTTGTTAGCGTTAACGAAGTTTTTACCATCAGCTTGCCATGCAGAGTGATTTTTTGGATCAGCATCAAGAGTAAGGGTGTCGCCTTCTTTGCCCCAAGTGGTCATGATTTGGAAAGTTGATTTGTCAGTCATGACAACATTGATCAAATGTTGTTTTGGATCAATACCAGCAGCAGTGGTTTTTACGAGTTTTGCTTGAGACATGTTAGGAGTAATTTGTTTGAAATAAGTTGCAGCTATAGCGCAAAGGGCCGCGCAAACTATGTAAGGGATTTTTCTAGTCAATAACTGATTTTGGAGCTCTGAATTAAAACTTGACATTGCCATCCTCGCTTAGGAAGATGCCCGCCTAATTTTAACTTTATCTAGGTTTTTAAGAAACCCTTTAGCTTCTAATCTAATCACACTTCTCCCTAAGGCTCACCACCGATTTACACCTTTTAGTAACAACTAATTTTTTGATGAAAAAGAGCTATTTTTTGAAAGAAAAAATAACAGCTGCCAGCAAAAATCTTGCTACCTCTTTAGCGAAAATACTTGTGCGTTTTTACAAACTTATTTTCACCAAAAGGACAATCCTTTTTGTTACCAATAAAAAAATCAGAAGCTTCACTTTAGGCCCGATTTCTCAGGCTTGCGCGATTTTGATTTTGATTTTGATTGGCAATTTAGTCATGCGGACTGTTCGCTACGACCAAATCGTTGGCGCTAAATCTAATGAAATTAATAAGCTGCAATCAGCCAATGAATATTTCGAAGAAGAGATTGGCGAAATGAATGAGAAGCTGGCCAAGATTAACGAATATCTTAACGTAATTGGCGGCGGCACTCACGAAGTAAAAGCGCAAGAACATCAGTTTAAGCAGCCTAAAAACTTCAAAGAAGAAGATCTCTCCAGACAAGATGAGCACACTCTTAGACAAATTAAAGATGCCAGCAGCAAGCTAGCCAATATTCAAACAATTGCGCGCGGCAGAATTAAAAAAATTGAAGATGCGATTGCGGTAACCGGTTTGAATTTGAAAAAAATGCCGCAAAAAATCTTGCGCGAAAAATCAGCAGAAGCAGTTCGCGAAATTTCGTTAAATGACAAAAAAAGAACAAATGCTCAAGGCGGTCCAGCTTCTGAAGACGCTTCGCTTGAAGCAATAATGAGTAATAAATCTTTGCAAGATGAAGACTTGGAAAAGCGTTTAGAAAAAGTAAAATTCACCAGCGAAATCGATTATTTGATCGTGCTAGAAAAAGTGGCAAGTGCGTTGCCTTTGTCGCGTCCAATGAAAAATTACTACATTTCAAGTGGCTTTGGCACTAGATCTGACCCAATCACTGGTAGAGGCGCAAGTCACCAAGGGCTTGATTTTGTTGGAATGACTAAAGAAAAAATCATCAGTCCGTCAGAAGGAAAAGTTATTTTGGCTGGCAAATTTAGTGATTACGGAAATGCAGTTGTAATTGATCATGGTTTTGGCATTACCACGCGCTACGGGCATTTGTCGGAAGTTAAAGTAAAAGACGGACAAATAGTTAAAAAAGGTGAAGTGATTGCTCTGCAAGGCAGCACAGGACGCAGTACCGGACAACATTTACATTACGAAGTTCGTTACAAAAATATTCCACTAAATCCGAAAAAGTTTTTGGAAGCCGGAGAGGCATTATTTAGTGACGATAAAACCTCAAAACATGCCAATAGCTAATATGAAATCTGCAAAAGTAGTGTCGATAGAAGACGCGGGAAATGACAATATTGTCACAAAAAAATTAGCCGCGATTAATCCAAATTTTAAATCTACCCCAACAATAATCGCTCGCGACCTTACTATTGAGGGTGAAGTCGTTAGTGCGGGCTTGGTCGAAATCGAGGGCAGAATCAAAGGAGCCATCAGAGGTAACTCGGTAATTTTGCGCGAAAATGGTTTTGTTGAAGGAAGTATTATTGCTGAATCTCTGAGTATCAGAGGAATGTTTGATGGACAGATTCGCGCTAAAAAAATTGATATTTCAAGCAAGGCGAAAGTTACTGGTGAGATCATTTACGGCTCGCTCTCAGTAGAAGATGGCGCTTGTATCGATGGCTCTTTCAAGAAAATTTCTTAAGCTACGCACCCTTATTTCGAGAATAAACTAACCAGATTAGTTACCTAACCGCGCTAAAATTTCTTCTCTTCCAATCAAATTCACCAACAGCTTTAGTTCAGGGCCATGTTCTTTGCCAGTTAGAGCTAGACGGATTGGCATGAATAATTCTTTTCCTTTGCGGGTAGTTTTTTCTTTGATTTTTTCTAACCACAAATTCCAACAATTTTCATCCGCAGTGTCTAAAGGCAGTAATTCTGAGGCCTCGCGCAAAAATTCTTGATTGGTTTCTTTGTTCTCAAAACGAAATTGGTGATTACAAATTTCGATCCATTCTTTGATTTCGGGCAGAAAATTAATGTTTAACTTCAAGCCATTCCAAAACTTTTCAGAGATTTCTTCATTAATGCCAATCTCTTTTAGACGAGCTTTCGCGCCAGCAAAATCAATAGTTTGTAGCATTTTTTGATTCATGTTAGTCAGCTCAGAAATATCGTAATTCATCGCTGATTTTGAAAATTTTTCGAAAGAAAAACTGCTAGCTAGTTCGTCAAAATTTTGGTGAATTTTTAGTGCATCAGAAGTGCCGATTTGGGCTAATAAATTTACGATTGCCATTGGCTCATAACCCTCAGCGCGTAGTGATTTTACGTCAAAGCCACCTTCGCGTTTAGAGATTTTTCCTTCACTAGCTTTAACCAAAGCCAAATGTGAAAAATCGGGAGCTTTAGTGCCCAAAGCTTCAAAAATTTGCAGCTGAATTGCGGTGTTGGTGATGTGATCTTCGCCGCGAATAATGTCGGTAATATTGTACTCAATGTCGTCAACCACAGAGCAAAAAGTGTAGGTCGGAACGCCATTGTCGCGCACCAGAACCGGATCAGAAAAATGCAAACCTTCGTAAGTAATTTTGCCTTTAATTTTGTCGTCCCACGAGGTGGTTTTATTTTCTAGTAAAAAACGGTAATGTGGCTTTAAGCCTTGCGCGCGTAGCGCTTGTTTCTGTTCTTCATTCAAATTCAAAGCAGCGCGATTGTAAATTGGGCTAATGCCGGAAGCCACTTGTGACTTGCGCTGAAAGTTTAAATCTTCCGCAGTTTCAAAACATTCATAAAGTCTGCCGCTAGCAATTAAGAGGTTCTTTGCTGCTTCATATTTATCTAAGCGATCCGATTCTTTGAAAAGATCATCATATTTCAAACCGAGCCAAGCCATGTCAGTTAAGATCATTTCACGATATTCATCGCGCACGCGCTCCACATCAGTATCATCCAAGCGTAGCAAAAATTTGCCGCCAGTTTTTTTGGCGTAGAGAAAATTAATGATGGCGGCGCGAATATTGCCAACGTGAAGAAAGCCCGTCGGAGAGGGTGCGAAGCGACATATTTTGGTCATTGGAAGTTGTTTTGTTTTTTTGAAAGAGCGCGGAATTGGCTAAATTAAAACACAAAAAAGGATTAGCAAGAATCGCGCTAATCCAGTTTGTGCTTAGTTTTTCTTTTCAATTGGCTTGAGCATCTCGTGGGTTTGGTAAGTGTCGGGAAGCAAGAAGCTACTGCCGCAATAGTCACAAAACTTTTTTGGTTTGCGCTTGCGCCAAAGCCCGTAAAAAAATCCTGGAATTACCAAAGTTGTCCATAAAAGCATTTCAACAAAGCCGCTGCCTCGTTTGCCGGTTTCAACTTCAAAAGTGGCTTTACAGTCACCGCAAATTAATCGTTCAGTCATTTTTTTTACCGCAAAATACTCTAGTGTTACAAAGAACGTCATGCATTGCGGTCTTTTCTTTGGTGAAAATTACTAACAAAAATCCGATTCCTAAAGTCGCTGAAGTTAGAATTGAGGCTAGTGCGCGCCAAATAGATTTTTGCAAACTCATTTTTGATCCATCGGGGTTTCCCACGTAAATTCCTAAAATTCTTTTGCCAATAGTTGCCTGTTTTTTGCTGGAGAGAAAATATCCCAAATAAATAATGCTGATGCCGTAACTAATAAAATTAAGCGTGCTGTTGTGAGATGTCTCTTCCATTGAATCAAAGTCGGTAAACCCAAAACCAAAAGAAATAATCGCAAAAGGAAAAATCAAAAAGGCGATGTCCAAAACCCCGGCAAAAAAGCGAATCCAAAAGCCAGCGTATTTTGTTGTTTCAGACATTAATTTGTGAATTTATTAGTGATTGAATGGCGCCGATCCTTGTCAAAAGACATTTCAGAGATTCTTGGCCCCAAGCAAGATTGCTTTCTTTTGTGCTCGCTAGAGTAAAAAAGCTTCGCAACTTTTTTTACCAGCACCTCTTCAAAGCCTGCGGTGATTATTTGTGCAACCGATTTTTGCTCTTCGATTAGGCTAAATAAAATCTGATCCAAAATTTCATATTCGGGAAGCGAGTCGCTGTCTTTTTGATTTTCGCGCAATTCGGCGGTTGGCGCTTTGGTTAAAATATTTTGCGAAATGACATTTTTTTCTAAATTGCGCCAAGTGCACAATTCGTAAATACGAGTTTTGTAAAAATCTTTAATCGGATTAAAAGCGCCGCACATGTCGCCGTAAAGCGTGGCGTAACCGCAAGCCAGCTCAGATTTATTGCCAGTTGAAAGCAAAAGCGCGCCAGAATTATTCGACAAAGCCATCAAAATATTGCCGCGAATTCGTGATTGCAGATTTTCTTTTGTTAAATCTGAAACCTCGCCAAGTGTTGCCAGCATTGCCTCAAAAGTTTTTTCAATTGAGATAACTTCTAAATTTAATCCCAAATTTTTAGCGCAATTCAAAGCGTCAACCATCGAGGCTTCAGAGTTAAAACGGCTGGGCAGCGCGTAAAGCGCAACATTTTTAGCGCCCAAAGCGTCAACTGCAATTGCGGCAACTAGCGCCGAATCAATGCCGCCAGACATGCCGAGCAAAACTTTTTTGAAACCATTTTTTTGCACGTAGTCGCGAAGCCCTAAAACAGAGGCTGAGTAATCGCGCTTGATTTCATTAGTCGCTATTCTTGTATTTTGTGTTGCTGTAATTGCGCCATCTTTTTTGATTTCAACAACTCCGCAATCTTCAATAAACTCTGCAAGTTTCAGAACCTCTTTCCCTTCGCCATCCAAAACAAAAGAACTCCCATCAAACACCAGCGAATCCTGACCTCCAACCTGGTTTACGTAAACCAAAGGCTTGCCCAAACTTTTAGCAAAATTCTCGCAAATTCTGGCGCGTGCTAAATGTTTTTTGGTCGAATAAGGTGAAGCATTAAGCGCAATTATCGCATCTAAAACTTGCTCTTGCAGTAAATACAAATTTTTCAAATCCCAAAGATCTTCGCAGATCAAAATTGCCAAATTAAAACCACGAAACTCAATCACTGATAAGAAGGTTGCGGGTTCGAAATATCTCTCTTCGTCAAAGACGGAAGAATTCGGTAAAGTTTTTTTGTGAATAATTTTTTTGATCTGGGCATCTTCAATTAGAATCGCCGAATTGTGGATAATTTCTTTTTTAGAACGGTTAAATCCAATTGTTGGCGCACCCAACAAAATCGCGCATCTCGCGCCTTTGGTTGCAGCAATAATTTCCGCAACTTTGTCTTGCGCGGCCTCAACAAAATATTTTTTCAACCACAAATCTTGTGCATCGTAACCGCAAATTGTCATTTCGCAGAACACCGCCAAATCGCATCCCGCTTCATTTGCCTTGGCAAATTCAGACAAAATTTTTGCGGCGTTACCCTCAAGATCGCCAACGGTTAAATTAATTTGCGCGAGGTGAATTTTCATTTATTTGGATGTTGAGTTGGTTCTTTCGACTGCCTTTTTGTATTCCGCTTTAATCTGCTCAAGATATCTTGAATACCCGCCATTGCACTCCTTGTCATAATCGGTTAGTCCTTGTATGAGGCGGTTGTATTTTTCTATTTCGCCTTCCTCAATATTAAGATCTGCTTGATGCAGTTTGGGTAGGCAGTTTTTCATACTGACTAGAGCTGCGACAAGATTGCGCTCGTCCTTACCTCGTAGGCAATGAGTTCCAGCCATAACAAAGCTTTCGAATGCGGGTTTGTAAGATTTTGCATCAAGGTTAATCTGGCCCTGAAGAAAGAATACCCCTCCCAAAGAGCGAGAAATTTTTCGCTCTAGCTTCTCTTCAGTAGTTAAGATTTTTTCTTCAAATTCTTTTTCTTTCTTTGAGTAAATTTCTTCAATCTCTTTGATTTTTAGGGCACTCTCTATTCCCAACTCTTTTTCTAGAGAATTCTTTATTTCTTGATTTTCGGCTTTGAAGAATTTTTTCTGAACGAACCACGCTATGCCAGTAATTATCAACGGAACAACAACCCCGATTAATGTAATTAGAGCAATAACTAAGTTCATCAATTGATCAAATGATTGCGAATAAAACTGATTTACGGATTCAAGTATTTGCAGTGAATCTGGGGTTTTTATTGGAGTTAGCATAATATTATTCGTTGTAAGTTTCTAATTGAGATGCGGCGGTTGAAATGACTTTCTTCAAAGATTTACTCATTGGCTAAAAATTTGTTCAACTCTTCTACAAGCAAGAATATTGAGGTTGAGGGGTCGTTTTGGGGTTTGTTTTCTTTGAAAAGTTTTTTGGCTCTTTTTAAGGCGTCTGGTTGACGAGTTAAAATTTTATTAAAAATACCTGATGAATTTTTTTGGTAATCGATGCCAATTTTTTTAAAGAAGCTTTGCAGTTTTTTCTCGTAATCTTTGCGCGAGATAGCGTTAGAAATTTGTGCGAAATGTAGCATAAACCAAAGCTCGAAACATTGGTTGCTGTAAGCAATTTTTATATTTTTTGCTTCGGCTTTTTTTAGAGATTTCTCAAATTCTTCGCGGTTGTTTTTGTAAAAATCGTCGATGTCAAAAACGCACCAAATTTGGTCGTTATCTTTTTGTGAAATTTTGTTTTTCTTTTGGTGTTTTATTGCTTCTTCAATTACTTGCCACGGCGCTTTGCCCGCTGTTATTTTTGCATGATTTTCAACAATAATTTGAGCATCTTGGGCGGCTAAAAAAAGTTTAAAATCTTGAAAATAATCAAGCTCGGCAACTGCGCCATTGTGAAAAATGTAAATTTTGGGAAATTTTTTTCTCATCTATTTTGTCCCTTCCAAGGCTTTTATGTAAGGGATGGCGCCGTATCTGCCTTCTAAATATCTTTTGGCGTAGTTGGAAATATCGCTTCTTTCTCCCAAGTCATTTAGTGAAAAAAGTTCTGAAGCGGCGAAGCGATTTTTATCAACAAACCAAATTTGATCGCGGCGCAAAAATTCTTTATCAAGCAAGCTAACGTCGTGAGTGGTGAAAAGTAGTTGAGAGTTTTTTGGGTTAATCTCTTTTGAATTAAAGCTAAACAAAATAAAGCGGCAAACCATTGGGTGCAAGGCTTCGTCAAGTTCATCAATTATTAGTAATCCGCCTTCAATAATAACTTTGGCAAGAAGTGCCGACAAAATAAAAGTTTTTCTTGTGCCGTGTGATTCTGCCGAAAAATCGAACAGAGCGTCATTTATTTTTTTGTTATTTTTGTCGAATTTTTTGTGAGCGAAAGAAATGCGGCTTTGAAATATTTGCGAGACGTTACTTTTTTGAATCAAATCTTTCACAAATTCAGGGGCGGTTTTTGCAAGCTCTTCACTTGGCACGTGACCATATTCTGCCCTAATTGCCTCAATGCCAAAGTCAGCTTCTAAAACAAACTGATCCATAATTTTTTTGTAATTGGCGTCATCGGTGTATTTTGAGACTGCCGACATGAAAAGTTTGTTGCTCAAGTCGCCTTGGGTGGGGGACGCGAGGATTTCTATTTTGGTAATTTCGTTAACAATTTTTCTGGCAAGCTCGCCGTTAAATCTAGCCAGATTTGAAAGCAGTAAAACATCTTCTCGGGTGATTTTATTTATTTCTGAAGGTCCTTCTTTGTAATCGCGGTTAATGTCAAAATTTTGTTTTTCGCGCTTAAAAAAACATTTGCTGCCTGGGGATCTAATAAGCCACTCGCGATGAATTTCTTTTTGTGAAACTTCAAAGCCGTAAATAAATTTTTCTGCTTCGATCAGAATTTCTGCTTCAAAAAAACTTGGTTGATTTTCGGTTTCCTCATTTAGCAAAAATGAATTTACGGGAATAATTCGGGTGGCGTTTCCCGCGTTTAACACAAAACCTTCGTTTACAAAGTCGCGAAAAAAATTAATGGCTTTGATGAAATTAGATTTGCCTGAGGCGTTCATGCCGTAGATTGCAGCGGTTTTTAGAAATTTCTGATTTCTTACTCCCTTTGCTGAAAATATCGCTTCTTTGTGATCTTTTTCTTTTTTGGCATCAAATGAAAAAGAGGCTTTTTCTTTGAAGGATAAAAAATTTCCAACGGTAAATTTGATTAGCATAAATAAGAAACTTTGTATTTTTATCGCAGAAGTTTGTGATATTTTTACAAGAGTTGTAAAAATAAATGCTAAATTGTCAAAAATAATTTACGCCGAAGTTGCGGCATCGTAAAATTTTTCAATGGCGTCGCGGACATTTTCGGCACCTTGGGTGATGTTGATTTTGGCGCGAAATTCGGAAGAGCCGCGAATGCCGCCGCTGTACCAGCCGATATGTTTGCGCGCTAAGGGAATTGCAACTTGTTCGCCGTAATGGTCGATCATTTCAGCGAAATGGCGCAGCACGATTTCTTTTTGGGCTTCGATTGCGGGAGTTGCCGCTGCCACGTCACCGCGCAATTCAGCATTGATTTGATTAATCAACCAAGGCTGACCGTAACAGGCGCGACCCACCATTACGCCGTCGGCGTTTGAAAGCTCTAAAGCTTTTTTAGCATCTTCCGAATTTTTAATGTCGCCATTGGCGATGACGGGAATTTTTACCGCTTCTTTTACTTTTGAAATTGCCTCCCAATTAGCCTTGCCGTTGTAAAGCTGGCAACGAGTGCGGCCGTGAACAGTGAGCAATTGAATGCCGACATCTTCGGCTTTTTTTGCAAGGCTTGGCGCGTTGAGATTTTCGTAACTCCAGCCCAAACGCATTTTCATTGTTACCGGAATTTTCACCGCTTTGACCACGGCTTCCATGATGCGGGTGGCGAGTTCTTCGTCTTTCATCAGCGCGCTTCCGGCGAAAGAATTTACTACTTTTTTTACTGGGCAGCCGAAATTGATGTCGATGATGTCAGCCCCCAAATCTTCATTTAGCTTTGCCGCTTCTGCCATGTTTTCTGGATCGCAGCCGGCGAGCTGCACCGACATTGGATAAATCGCATCATCCTTTTGGCATTTTTTCATCGATTCGCGAGTTTGCAAAATCATGGCGCGCGATGCGATCATTTCTGAAATCACCAGTGAGGCGCCAAAGCTTTTCACCAAGCGACGAAATGGTAGGTCGGTGACGCCTGACATGGGTGCAAGAAGAACATTGTCTTGGAGTTGGATATTGCCGATTTTGATCATGTTAAATTTTGCTTAAAAAACTAATTGCGCTGATTTCTTTTTTAAATTTTGCGGGGCTGACAAAAGCTTCGCCAATCTTGTTAAAATGGACTTCGCCGCATTTTATTTTTTGTTCTTCGCTGCTACGCAAATTTTGTAAGTTCGACTTAGTTTCAACCACAAAATAAAATTCTTCTTGGTTGTTTTTATTAAACACCAAAGCCCAATCTGGGCAATAATTGCCAAGCGGCGTGGCAATTTTAAACCAAGCTGGAAGTTTGCTAAAAACCTTAACTGAGTTTTGATTTTCAAGCTCTGCGGCAAATTTATTTTCAGGCTTCGAATCAAAAATAATTTGCTTAAAAAGCGATTTTTCAAAATTTTTTGTCTCAACTTCTGTCTCATCAAAATAACCAAAAATCTCTTGGCTTTCAAACAATTCTTGTTTGTAGAAAAAATCTTCAAAACCCTGTTCCTGCAAGGTTTTATAGCTTACACCATCAACTAAAAATTGCTGCTTTTCTTCATTTATTATTTTTGCCACTTCTTCAATAAAACCTTGGCAATTGCGCTTAAAATGCGGCAAACGTCCGCTTTGTTTTAAAATTTCAACCAAAGTTTTGCGCGTCAACTTGGTGCGCTTTTCTAACTCATTTAGCAAATTTGGAAAATAAGTTTTGGCAAAAGAAATATCTTTAATCAAATTCGACGAAAGTCGAATTTGTGGTAATTTTGAATTGCTACGCGCGAAATAAATTCGCGCATCCGCAATAGATTTTCTTTTAAGAAAAATCGACTTATTCAGTCAGTTTGGACATATTACTTGCGCACTTTTTTTTCAAAAAATTCTTTCGCAGATACTCCAAAATTAATGATCGTTCTATTCAGAATTTGATTAATAATTTCTTGCAAGTCGCGAGCATCCAAATTTATCAGATCGCCAATTTCAAAAGATTTTTCCTTATTAATAAGCTTTGTTTCTTTAAATCTTCGCCTTCCCATCTCGTCAATTTCAATCAATTCTTCGTTGTAAAACAATTCGTTATTGTCTGATTTTTCCCTTAACTCCCAAGTGTCTATAACTGACTTTTTATCCCAAAAGAGTTTTTCTTCACCACGCATTCCATAAATAAAACGTAGTTCTGGTGCTCCATACCAATGAATTTTAACCTTCTTTTTGGCAATGTTTCCGTCGTGAACAATTCTATTGCGGAGTTTATTCAGAGATTTGATGCAATCCATATCCTGCCTCTGGGCTTCGTGAGTCTCAAAATCAAACCCATTATCGGCAAAGAATTTTATTTGATCATCAAGCCCAAGTTCGTCAAATTTTTTATGAGGTTTTTTGATGTCTTTAAAAATGGGGAATAAATTTATTTCACTGAACAATTCATAAACCAAACCAAGCATTATTTTAAAAGAGTCAGCAATGTCACAAATAGATTTTTGGGTGACGATTATTTCTAAATCATTTTTAAGGGACTGCTTATTTTCTAAAAAATATTTATTTATTTTGCTCTCATGTTCGTAAGAAAGGCAAGAGTCAGTCTCGATTGTTTTGATTTCATTCCTGTCGATGTTGTGAACTAGTCCAGTATAAATAAACGATCTGTAGCATACCCCTCTAACTTTATCTAAATAATCCTCAAACTTAATAATTTTTTTTGACAATTCTTCGCTGGTGGCTTGGTTAGTTTTACTCATTGGCTAAAAATTTCTTTAAAAACAAAAATCTATTGCGGATGCAGCGATTCACTCGCTGCGTAGCAATTCAAAATTAACCAAATTCGGCGTAAGTCGAATTTGACTTACTTTCACCGCAATTGACGGCACCACAATGGCAAATTTGCTCAAGCCAAAACGTTTATTTAGCTCAAAAATTGTCCGTAAGTAAATGTAGGTTTTGCCAGTGCCAGTTTCCATTTCCACTACAAAATCTTTGCTTTGCAGCTTTTGAGAAATTGGTAAATTATTTTTTGCCTGAACTTTTTTTAAATTTTCAAACAAGGCTTCGTCGCTTAAATTCAGACCATTGCCAAAAATATTTTCCTCTAAAAAACCAAATTTTTTTTGAGTTGAATTGCCAAAAACACTAAATTCATCAACAAAAATTTCCGCGCCGCCAAAAAGCTCGCAAACGCTTTCAACAGCGCGCGCCTGATAAGATAAATCTTCGCTTTGAAAGCAATCGTCAAAATGTAGTTTCATGTTTTTAAAGGCTGTTGATTTGCGTGAAGCCGGCTTGGTTTAAAATTGCCAAAAAGTTGGTTTTGACCACGTCATCTAAAAACGCCGAATCGCGAAAAACTAAGTTGCAGTTTTGTGGTTTTTGGGCGGCGTTTAAAGTTAGTTCTTGGTGCCATTTAACAATTGCAATTGCTAGTTCTTCGGCTGTTTGGCGGTTTAGTTCTTTGGTTAGACAAATAATTTGGCTGGCGGTTTCATCGGCAAAAATTTCTAGCTCGCCACTTTTTGTGGGCAGTTTTTTGCTTAAAATTTGGCAAGATAAATCAAGCCCGTTTTTTAAAAAAACTTCGCACAAAATATCGTCGTCAGAGCGTTCAAGCAAAAGTTGGTCGCAATTTTCTTCAAGCGATTTTTCAATATCTTCTTCGTCAATTTGCCAAGGTTTGATGTTTGATTCGTCAAGGGCAAAACATCTAAAACCCAAATCGCCGGCAAAAAGCGGATTTTGGTTTTTAATTTTTTCACCAGCGCGGCGCAGCCTTTCTTTGGTGAGTTCGGCAATGTTTTTTGGTTTGTTTAATTTGTCGCAAAATTCGGCAGCGGCTTTTTGATCTTTGTTTTTTTCGTCTAAAATTTCGGGCAGTTGTACTAAAATAAATCGGCGATTGCCGCCATCGAGCGCATTTTGCGCCATCACCGCGTGCGCCGTGGTGCCAGAGCCGGCGAAGAAATCGAGGATAATGTCGTTATTTTGTGAGGCTAAATCAATTAACTTTTGCATTAGCTCCAAATTTTTTACTGTATCGAAGCAATATTCTCTTTTTCCTGAATCGTCATTGATGTAGTGATTCATTAAATTTGTATCCAGAATTGTTGTTTCGCTTGGAGCTATCCAATACTTGGCTGTAGTTGATGTTGTTTTAACAAATTCTAAATCAAATCCTTCATTGGCTTTAAAATTTTCTTTGTTTTCCAAGTAGTATTTTATCAAATCGTCTTCGCTTGGATTGTCGTAAGCAGCTAAAAAGTTTTGATAGTTTGAATAAGCTCTAAGACCGCGATCTTTCGACCATTTCCACTGACCTTTTTCAATGTTAATCAAGCCTATTTCGTAGCGCATAGAAGGTCGATTGGCGTTATTCCAAAACGAGTTCCAATAGCCTTGCGAGCGTTGATCGCCAGATTTTTTTGTAGGATTAAAATAAGAAAAATTTTCTGATTTTCGATAAATTATTATGTATTCAAAGGCCTGATTTAGGGTTTTTATTTCTTCAAATTGGCTGTTAAGGCTTTTTACGCGTCTTTTTACAACAAATTGATTAACAAAATTTTCCTCCCCAAAAATTTCATCGCAAACTTTGCGCAAGTTCGCCACTTCGTGGTCATCAATTGAAATGAAAATTACGCCGTCTGGCGTAAGCAAATTGCGCGCCAGTTTCAGGCGCGGATAAATCATATTGAGCCAATCGGTGTGAAAACGCCCCGAAGATTCTTGATTGGTTTGGTTGCGAAAGCCTTCCTCATCAGTTTGGCCGCTGATTTTTTTGTAGTTTTGAATGCTTTGCGCGTAGTCGTCGGGATAAACAAAATCTTTGCCCGTGTTGTAGGGAGGATCGATGTAGATCATTTTAATTTTGGCGGCGTAGCTTTTTTGCAAAAGTTTTAAAACTTCTAAATTGTCGCCTTCAATCATCAGGTTTTTGGTATTTTGCCAATTAACGCTGTCAGATTTTTTAGGGCGCAAAGTTGCCAAAGACGTGCTTAAGGCAAATTGGCGCGCCTGGCTTTTGCCGCTCCAATTTAGGCCGTATTTTTCTTGGGTTTGGTTTTCTTGAGTTTCGTTGTCGATAATTTTTTCGCCCAAAAGTTGTTTGAGGGTTTGAAAATCAATTTGATCTTCGCAGAAAATTTCGGGGAAAATTTGTTTTAGATTTTGGCGATTAGCGGCAATTAGGCTTGATGATTCTTGTGGGATTTTTTTCATTGAAATTTGTTTTTATTTTTAATTTTGGTGCCCTCGGCATGACTCGAACATGCGCACATGGTTTAGGAAACCAATGCTCTATCCCCTGAGCTACGAGGGCTTTGGATTAATGTTTTTGTCCGATAAAAGAATAATCTAGTCCAAGATCTTTCATTTTCTGGGCATCAAACAAATTACGTAAATCGAGAATTTTTTTGCAGGAAACTTGGCTGAAAGTCAGCGATTTATATTGATTCCATTCTGTTGCAATCACGATCAAGTCGACGTCTTTCATCGCCTCATAAACATCAGGGAAAAATTCAATATTTTTAAATTCAGCTAATTCACGTTTCGAATTTTCAATTGCTTCAAAATCATGGGCTGAAATTTTTGCACCAGATTTGGCAAGTTCTTTGGCAATTACAATTGCGGGGCTGTAGCGAATATCGTCGGTGTTGGCTTTGAAAGCCAAGCCCAAAAGTGCAATTTTTTTGCCAGAAATTTGGCCGCCCAAAGCGTTGGAAATTTTTTGCGCCATTTTGATTTTGCGCTGCGAATTGGAAGTAATCACCGAATTAATCAAAGACAATTCCACCCTGTTTTCTTTAGCAACATTCAAGATCGCCATGATGTCTTTAGGAAAGCACGAGCCGCCAAAACCGGGGCCGGGATTTAAAAATTTCTCGCCAATTCGCAAATCAAGACCAATGGCTTTTGAAAGTTTTTTAATGTCGCCACCGATAATTTCGCAAAGGTCGGCCATTTCATTGATGAAAGAAATTTTTGCCGCAAGAAACGAGTTCGAGGCGTATTTGATTAGCTCGGCGGTGATGATGTCGCTTACCACCAATTTTTCTTGCGGAAATTTTGCGTAAATTTCGGCAAGAATTTTTTGTGATTTTTCATCCTCAACGCCAATTACGATGCGGTCGGGGTTCATGAAATCGTCAAGCGCTGCGCCTTCGCGCAAGAATTCGGGGTTTGAGGCGACGGCAAAATCAAGTGTTGGATTTGTTGCAGAAATTAATTTTTTTACCTTCGCACCAGTGCCCGCAGGAACCGTCGATTTGGTGATTACTAGTTTGTAAGAACTGGAAAGTTCGGCAATTTCTTTTGCCGCTGCCAAAACGTAAGAAAGATCAGCGCTGCCATCTTCGTCTTGGGGCGTGCCAACTGCGATAAACACAGCTTGCGAGCCGTTTAGTGCTTGCTTTAAATCAGTTGAAAAAGAGATTTTTTTTGCTGCAACAACCTCGTCCAAAACCTCTTTTAATCCGGGCTCAAAAATTGGAATCACGCCAGAATTTAGGCTAGAAATTTTTGCTAAATCTTTGTCGATGCAGGCAACTTCATGTCCCAATTTCGCAAAGCAAATGCCCGAAACAAGGCCAACGTAGCCGCTGCCAATTACAGTGATTTTCATTAGAAAGGAATAAAGATTGTAACGCGAAGTCCGCCCAAGGGCGAATCAGAAAGTTTAATGCGGCCGCCGTGAGAAGTGACCGCATCCATCGCGATCGCCAGACCAAGCCCAGAGCCGCCGGAAAGCGTTTTTTTATCGAGGTTGCGAGAATTGTCAATGCGGTAAAATGGTTTAAAAACATTGTTGCGTTCACTTGCGGGAATGCCGGGGCCATTGTCGTCAATTGTCATCATCAAATTATTGTCGGAAAGCGCTGCAGCGAAATTGACCTGATTGCCGTAATTAAAAGCATTGTCGATCAAATTATTAAGCGCGCGTTTGAGGGCTAATTTTTTTACTGAGATTTCCAAATTATCGTCAAGCTCAATTAGGTCGCGGATGCTGCGATTCATTTTGGAATAATAATGTACCACTTTTTCCTGCAGAAATTTTTTAATTTTGACTGGCGAGTTGCGTTCTTTTTCGTCAACGCGGGCGAAATCTAAATATTCTTCGACTAGTTTTTCCATGTCGGAAATGTCGCTTTTTAAATCTTCAATTTCTTGTGACTGACTCATCATTTCGAGCTGCAATTTCATGCGCGTCAAAGGCGTGCGTAAGTCGTGCGACACGCCAGAAAGCATGTCGGTTCGTTGGGTAATTTGCCGCATCACGCGCTCTTTCATTTTGATGAAAGAAATTGTCAGCGAGCGAATTTCGTCAGAACCGCTTGGCTTAAGGTTTGGCGCGTCTTGGCCGCGTCCGAATTTTTCAGCCGCCGCGCTTAATTCGCGCAGCGAGCGCATTTGATTGCGTAAGAAAATAATTGAAATGAATGAGGTGAGAAGAGCGCTCAACATCATCCAGAAGGTGAATACGTAAGCGCTGGAGCTGGTGATTCTTTTTACTGGAACTTCAAAAGAAATCAGGCCTTGGCGAGTTTGCACTTTGACCGTGATAAAATTGTCGTCGTCAGGATTTTCGAAAATTTCGTAAGTTTTGAGGCCGTGGCTTTCAAGCTCAGATTTGAAGCGGTTGTAAGGATCAATCAGCGGATTGATGTAGTTGTAAAATTTGTTTTGTTTCCAGTCGCTGTCGCCGATTTTTTTCTTTTTTAAGCGGCGTCTTTCTTCGAAAGAAAAACTCAATCCGGTGTTTTCCGAAAGGTCTTGTAGTAGGTTTTGGTAGCCGGGTTTGTTGACCGATTTTTGCACAAACACCATTTCTTCAATGACGCTGCGGGCCATGTGTTTGCTGATTACGTCGAGGTGGGTGTAGTAGAAAACGTAAATCGAAACTAGCTGAACGATTAAAGTTGAGAGTACGATGATTAACAAAAATCTTCCGTAGAGAGAGCGCGGCATGAATTTTTTGAAAGGCATCGAAAGAAATAAATGTTAATTTAGAAATGAAAAAATATTTTGGTCGCTCTTCTTTTTGGTGCTTCAAACTCTACAAAATCAATCATGAACAGCAAAATATCTGCAAAAAATATCAATTTGTTTTACGGCCAAAAACAAGCTTTATTTGACATTAATTTAGACTTTAAAGAGCACAGCGTTACGGCGCTAATTGGGCCTTCGGGCTGCGGCAAATCTTCATTTTTGCGCTGCATTAATCGCATGAATGACACGATTTTGGGCTGCAAAATTGAAGGCGAAATCACGCTGGATGGTAAAAATATTTACAACGAAAATCTCGATTTAGTTTTGCTTCGCGCCTCTGTTGGCATGGTGTTTCAAAAGCCCAATCCTTTTCCAAAATCAATTTACGAAAACGTTGCTTACGGACCAAGAATTCACGGACTTTTTTCTGGCAAAAAAGAACTCGATGAAATTGTTGAAAAAAGTCTGACCAAAGCAGGGCTTTGGAAAGAAGTTAAAGATCGTTTGAACGATCAAGCCAGTGGCCTTTCGGGTGGTCAGCAGCAAAGACTTTGCATCGCACGCACCATTGCCATTGAGCCGGAAGTGATTTTGATGGATGAGCCTTGTTCGGCGCTTGATCCAATTGCCACGGCAAAAATTGAAGAGTTAATCGACGAGCTTAGCGAAAATTTCACCATCATCATTGTAACTCACTCGATGCAGCAAGCAGCGCGGGTTTCAAACCAAACTGCTTTTTTCAACATGGGCAAAATTGTTGAATACGACACTACTGACAAAATTTTCACCAACCCTTCAAACCAACAAACACAAGACTACATTACGGGCAGGTTCGGTTAGATGTTTGGTTTTTCTTTCGCAGAATTAATTTTGGTAATTTTGGTGGCGCTGATTTTTATTCAGCCCAAAGATTTGCCAGAAATCGCTCATTTTATCGGTAAGATTTTTTACCGGGGTAAGCGGCTTTTTAGCGAGGTAAAAAAATATTTAAAAAACGCTGAACATGATTTGGGTTTGGATGAATTGCGCCACGAATTAAACCGCGGTATTGCTGAAGAAAAAGCTAAGCTCGAAGATGAAATGACGGTGATTGTTGACATGTACGGCAATGAACATCAGGTGCCAAATGTAAAAAAATTGCGACCAGATTTGGGTGAAGAGGTGGTGGAAGAAGTTGCGAAGTTGAATCAAGAAAATTTGAAGTTGAAAGATGTGGTGCAAAAAGCTGATTAATTTTTGAATTCCTGCCGCCGGCGGCAGGAATGTTGGGTTTTTTAGAAATACAGTAAAATCAAGGGTTGGTGAAGGGTCAGTTGTGAAAATTTAAGTTTTGAAAATGATTTTTGTTGGTTTTTTTACCCCAAAATCTCACTCCAAATCAAAAACCAACCCAATCGTGGTGCTGCGATTAATCTGATTTGTCACCACTCGATTGTGGTCATCCTCGTAGCGACGCTGTTCAAAGTTGTGCCTTAATTCCAAAGAAATCTTTTCTCGCATGCGGTAAACCAAACTGCTTTTAAGCTCATTATCCATGCTTTCATGATCGATGAACCAATAGCCGCGCTGGATTAGCGTGAGGTTTTTAGTTATTTTAAAATTAGTGCGAATCGATGGAATAAAATCGATTTTGTGGCCGTAGGTTTTGATGTCTTGGTAGCCAACGCTTAAATCAAGTTCGATCTTGTCGTTAAAAAACATGCGACCCACACCAAGTGCGGTGTGAGTGTCGAGATAATATTTGGAGAGATCGTCGTACATGGTTCGGTGAAAGGCCACGCCGTAATTTTCGCTTTCGCCAAGGCGCATTTTGCTCGAGAGGGAAAGGTCGTAAAGTTCAGAAGTTTTTACATCGTAGCGCCGATTGCTAGCGCTGCCGCTGTCGGAATACTTATTTTCGTTTTTAAAATTCACCTCATTGATGAAATTCTGGCTCTGATAAAAATATTTGGCGTTGAGCTGCGAGTATTTGGAGTTGTAGTCGGAGGTGTGGCTGCCGCCAAGCGACAGATATTTTCTAACGCTGTTAGAGCGGTAGAGTTTTTTCGATCTAGGGGCAACAAGATCTTCGCGATTTGCCTCTGAATCAACAGCGAAAGCTAGTGAAACAGATTGCAAAAAGCACAATGCCGCAAGAAGCGGCAGGGTTTTTGTGCGGTGAAGCATGTGGCGTATTTATTCTTTTCGAGCTTTTAGCGAGCGGCGGGAGCCGCTGCTGAAGGCTTTGGGTTAGTATTGTCAATAGTCATTGGTTCTAAATCTTGTGGAGTAGCAGCGCCGTCAACTGAATTTGGCATGCCGGCGGCATCAGGATTTTCACCATTTTCATCCATTGGAGCGCCCATTTCTTGGATGCTTTCGTTAGAAAGATCGGGCAATTCCACCTCTTCTTCTTTTGGTTCGAAAAGCCAGCTAGCGTGATTTTTTACAGAATCAGAATATTTTACGCCGGCAAAAAATGAAAAAATTAACAAAGTGGCAACAATGATTAATTCGATTACTTTGATCATGTTCGATTTTAAATAAATTGTTTGAAGCCTAGAGAGGCAAGGTTTGGTAGATGATGTTTTCAAAAGAGGTGCGAAAAATAATTTTCACCTCAATTGAAAGCAACGAGTTTTTCTTTTTCTTAAAACGCTAGTCTAAACCAGCATTAAAATTGGATGTTCGATGTAGCGACGCAGAGCTTTTAAAAATTCTGCACCAACCGCGCCATCAACAGCACGATGATCTGACGATAAAGTCACATTCATCATATGAGCAATTTTGATTTGACCATGTTCAACAATTGGTTTTTCAACGGCGCGTGCAACAGCTAAAATACAGCTTTGCGGTGGGTTGACGATGGCAGCGAAATTGTCGATGCCAAACATTCCAAGGTTAGAAATACTGAAAGATCCGCCTTGGAACTCTTCGGGTTGCAGCTTGCCGTCGCGGGCTTTTTTGGCCAGTTGTTTCGATTCAACTGAAATGGCTTGGATGGTTTTTTGGTCAGCGTTTCTAATGATTGGCGTGATTAATCCGCCGTCAATTGCCACTGCCATTGCGATGTCGATGTTGTTGTAGATTAAAATCGCATCGTCGGTCCAAGAAGAATTGGCTTCTGGAGTCTTTTTTAGCGCCATTGCAGTGGCTTTGATGATTAAATCGTTCACCGACACTTTGTAAGACGGATTTCCACTGGCATCAAGTTCTGCCACTTCATTCACAGCAGCGCGCAATTCTTGCAATTTGTTAATGTTGAATTCGCAAGAAAGGTAGAAATGCGGCACAGTTTGTTTTGATTCAAGCAGGCGGCGCGCAATTACTTTACGGATGTTACTATTTTTAACTGAGTAAAATTCTTGAGCATTGCGACGAACGGCTCCAGATTTGGCTCCGCCGCTGCTTAAAAAGTTCAAAACATCATCTTTGATGACGCGACCATGTGGGCCAGAACCGTTAATTTGGGCAAGTGAAACGCCTTCATCTTTGGCAATTCTTTTTGCAAGTGGGCTGGCTTTTACGTGAGATGAAAAGCTTGTAGATGATTGAGTTTGTTGGGGTTGCGCTACAATCAGAGCTGCTGCAACTTTTTCTTCAACTTTTTGTGGAGCCGCTGGAGCTGCGCTAACAGTAGATTTAGAGACGAATTCTTCCAAAGCTTTTTTATCTTCGCCTTCTTCAAGAATGAGAGCGATGCAAGAATTTACGGCAACATTTTCAGTGCCTTCAGCAACTAAAATTTTTCCTAAAATACCTTCGTCAACCGCTTCAACTTCCATTGTGGCTTTGTCGGTTTCGATCTCGGCGATCACTTCGCCTGCCTTGATTTTATCACCTTCTTTTTTGACCCATTTTGCTAGGTTTCCCTCTTTCATTGTTGGCGAAAGAGCAGGCATGAGAATTTCGATTGGCATGTTTTTAGAAAAATTTATTTTGAAGGGATGAGTTCAGAAACTATTTTTGACTGGCAAAAAGTAAATTATTTTCTGGTGTCAAAAGCATCTCGCGTTGCTTCACCGATGAAAACGAGCAGAGTTAAAATCAGGGTAATTGTGATAAAGCCTGTGATACCAAGCCAGTAGGCGGTTAAATTATTTTTTCCTTGGGCGAGTAATTCTCCTAAAGAAGGCGATCCGATTGGCAATCCGAGGCCGAGAAAGTCTAGTGAAGTTAGGGTGGTGATAGAGCCTGCAAGCAAAAATGGCAGATTAGCAATGATGACGGGAGAGGCGTTTGGAAGAATGTGGCGAAAAATAATTCGTAGGTTGCTAGCGCCCATTGCTTTGCTAGCGCGGATAAAATCGAAATTTCTCAGGCGCAAAAATTCGGCGCGAACGTATGAAACAAGAGACATCCAGCTAAATAAAAGCATTAGTGCGAGTAAAACGAAAAAGCTAGGCTCGATGATTGAAGATAGAATAATCAGCAAAAAAAGTACTGGCATGCTCGACCAAATTTCCATGAAGCGCTGCAAAGCCAGATCGCAAAGCCCGCCGAAATAGCCTGACGTGGCGCCGAGAAAAATGCCTAAAATGGTGCTAAAAAATGTTAAGATTAGGCCAAAAATTAATGAGATGCGGATGCCGTAAATGGCTCGGGCTAGAACATCGCGCCCATTGTCGTCAGTGCCAAAAAAATTGGTGGCGCTTGGTTTTGAGGGGGCGGGAGTGGTGATGTTGAAATTGATTGTGTCGTAAGAAAAAGGAATTGGTGGAAAAATCATCCAGCCATTTTTTTCGATTAATTTTTTTACGGCAGGGTCGCGAAAATCGGCGGTGGTTTCAAATTCTCCGCCGAGATTTTTTTCAGAAATATTTTTTAAAATAGGCAAATAAAATTCGCCATTGAAGCGCATTAGAAGAGGTTTGTCGTTGGCGATGAATTCAGCAAAAATCGTGAAGAAAAAAATAAAGGCGAGCGCGAGGAAGGAAAAGTAGCCGCGTTTGTTTTTTTTGAATTTAGCCAAGAAGGTTGTGGGCATTTTGTAATTTTTTAAGTAACCTACTTTCGGTTTCATGCTTAGAATAAGCTAAAAAAAAGATCCCGAAACTTCGTCTTTTTAAAGAGTAGTTTCGGGATCTTTTCGACTCAAATTTCAAGTCTTTATTTAGTTAGCTTCGATTCCTCAGCAGCTTGTGAAACAGCTTCTTCGTTACGCTTTTCTTGATTTGCGGCTTTGCGATATTTCGCAGCCATCAAGCCAGTACCAGCTGGGATTAAACGACCCACGATGATATTTTCTTTCAAGCCTTTCAGATTGTCGAATTTACCTTGAACCGCAGAGTCAGTAAGAACGCGAGTAGTTTCTTGGAACGACGCGGCAGAAATAAATGACTTAGTTTGAAGTGAGGCTTTAGTGATACCAAGCAACACTGGAGCGCAAACGGCGGGTTTCAATTTCTGAGAAATGATCTTTTTGTTAATTTCTTCGAAAACGTCACGATCAACATATTCGCCAACCAACAAAGTTGTTTCGCCAGAGTTAACCACTTCAACGCGTTTCAACATCATGTTCAAAATGACTTCGATGTGCTTGTCGTCAATTTTTACACCTTGCATGCGGTAAACTTTTTGCACTTCATTAACCATGTAGTTAGTGAAAGCTTGCATGCCTAGGATGCGCAAGATGTCATGTGGAACTGGGTTGCCGTCAACTAGAACGTCGCCTCTTTTAACCAAATCGCCTTCGCCAACAAACAAGTGCTTGGTTTTGGCGATGCTGTACTCAACTGCTTCTTGTGAAGCGTCAGCTGGTCTAACCAAAATGCGGCGCTTGGTTTTGTAGTCTTTGCCGAATTCAACGTAACCATCGATGTCACTCATTACTGAGGCATTTTTCGGTTTACGAGCTTCGAACAACTCAGCTACGCGTGGAAGACCACCAGTAATATCGCGAGTTTTAGAAGATTCTTTCGGGATTCTGGCAATAACGTCACCGGCTTTAACTTCATCGCCGTTAGAAACGCCGATTACGGTGTGAATTGAAAGAGGATATTCTCTCACGGCGGTATCTTTACCAACCATGATTGAAAGTCTCGGTTTCAACTCTTGTTTGCTGTATTGTTTCCAATCCATCACGATCTTGGTTGAAACGCCGGTTGATTCTTCGATTTTTTCACGAAGAGAGACGTTTTCAGTAAGGTCGTTGTAACGGATCAAGCCGTTAGTTTCGGCAACTACTGGAATATTGTAAGGATCCCATTCAGCTAAGTGATCGCCTTTCTTAACATCAGAGCCATCTTTATGAGTGATGGTTGAGCCATATGGCAATTTATAGCTGTGAATTTCTTTACCGTCTTTGTCGTAAAGAGCGATTTCAGAATTTCTACTAACTACAACAGTTTTGCCGTCGCGGTTAGTAATTGTTCCTTTATCGGCGATTCTTACTTGACCGTCAGAAATTGCGGAGATTGAAGATTGCTCGGCGCCTCTTTGAGCCGCACCACCAATGTGGAACGTTCTCATTGTAAGCTGAGTTCCTGGCTCACCAATTGATTGGGCTGCAACAACACCGATTGCTTCGCCAATGCTGACGATGTTACCTGTTGCCAAGTCGCGTCCGTAGCATTTAACGCAAACGCCATCTTCGGTTTTACAGGTAAGTACAGAGCGAGATTTAATGGTTTTGATAGCAGCTTTTTCGATATTATCAGAAAGAGCCTCGTCAATCATGACCCCAGCTTTAACGATAACTTTTTTGCCATCTAAAGATTTTACATCTTCAAGAGGAACACGTCCCAAAGCTTGTTCAGAAAGGGCTGCAATTACGCGACCATCATCAATGATTGATTCAAGGATGATGCCTTCGTCAGTGCCGCAATCTTCTTCGATAACGATGCAATCTTGAGAAACGTCAACCAATCTTCTGGTTAGGTAACCAGAGTTTGCTGTTTTCAAAGCTGTATCGGCCAAACCTTTACGAGCACCGTGGGCAGAAATGAAATATTCCAAAACGTTCAAGCCTTCTTTGAAGTTTGAAGTGATCGGAGTTTCGATAATTTCGCCTGATGGTTTTGCCATCAAACCACGCATACCAGCAACTTGTTTGATTTGGTTTTCAGAACCTCTGGCACCAGAATCAGCCATCATGAAGATCGAGTTGGCAGTAACTGGAGTTGTGAAGCTAGAGATTGCCACCATCATTTCTTTCGAAATTTTTCCGGTACAGCTAGTCCATTCGTCAACTACTTTGTTGTAACGCTCACCCGCAGTAATCAAACCGTCGCGATATTGTTTTTCAAGTTTCTTAACTTGCTCTAAAGACTCAGCGATATGTTTTTGTTTGCCTTTCGGGATGATCATGTCGTCTTTACCGATTGAAATGCCGGCGTTGCAGGCATTGGTAAAGCCAAGAGTCATGATGCGATCGCAGAACATAACGGTCTCTTTTTGTCCGCAGTTACGATAAACTGTGTCGATTAGATTGGTTACGGCTTTTTTAGTCATGGCTTTGTTTACAATCTCAAAATCACCTTTCATGGCGTTTGGAAGAATGTTGTAAAGCAACACGCGTCCTGGAGTTGTGTCGACTTTTTTGAAAGATCTTTCGCCGTCAGCATCTTTGATGGTAAAGCGATATAAGATTTTATCATGCATTGTAACTACCTTGTTGTTCAAGGCGTGACCTAGTTCGTAATCATCGGCAATTGGACGTGCTTTAGCTTCAGGATAATCTTTATTTTCCATGGTCATGTAGTAGAGACCAAGAATGATATCTTGAGATGGAACGATGATCGGTTTGCCGTTCGCAGGGCTTAAGATGTTGTTAGTTGACATCATTAGAGCGCGAGTTTCTACCTGAGCTTCGATCGAAAGAGGAACGTGAACAGCCATTTGGTCACCGTCAAAGTCGGCGTTGAAAGCGGCGCATACTAGTGGGTGAAGTTGGATGGCTTTGCCTTCAGTTAAAACTGGTTCGAAAGCTTGAATACCAAGCCTGTGTAGAGTTGGTGCGCGGTTTAGAAGAACTGGATGTTCTTTAATAACTTCATCCAAAATGTCCCAAACTTCTGGTCTTTCAGCTTCAACTAGTTTTTTAGAAACTTTGATTGATGGGGATTTTCCGTAAAGTTCTAGTTTTGAATAGATGAAAGGCTTGAACAATTCTAAAGCCATTTTTTTCGGTAAGCCGCATTGGTGAAGTTTTAGTTCAGGGCCAACAACAATTACTGAACGGCCAGAATAGTCGACACGTTTACCCAACAAGTTTTGACGGAAACGACCTTGCTTTCCTTTTAACATGTCGCTCAAGGATTTGAACGGTTTTTTGTTAGAGTTTTTAACGATGGCGCCAGAGCGGCCGTTATCAAGAAGGGCGTCAACCGATTCTTGCAACATGCGTTTTTCGTTTTTGATTATGATCTCAGGTGCGCCGAGTTCCATCAATCTTTTCAAGCGGTTGTTCCGGTTGATTACACGACGGTAAAGTTCGTTTAAGTCTGATGTAGCGAAGCGACCACCATCCAACATAACTAGAGGACGAATATCAGGTGGAATGACAGGAAGAACCGTCATTACCATGTGTTCAGGTTTATTGATTTCAGAATCAATAAATTGCTCGATTAGCTTCAAGCGCTTAATCGCTTTTTCGCGCTTAAGTTCAGAAGTTTGAGTTGAAAGATCTTCGCGAAGATCTTTTTGCAATTTTTTAAGATCGAGTTTTTTCAAAAGTTTTTGAACGGCTTCTGCGCCCATTTCGGCGGTGAAGCTACCATAACCATGCTCGATTTGAAGTTTTTCATATTCATCTTCAGTCAAGATTTCGCCTTCTTTCAAAGGTGACATCAAGCCGTCAGTTACGATGTAAGCTTCAAAATAGATTACTTTTTCGATGGCCTTAAGTGTGGTGCCAAGGATTGTACTGATGCGCGATGGAAGAGATTTTAGGAACCAGATGTGAGTGATTGGGGCCGCTAATTCAATATGGCCCATTCTTTCACGACGAACTTTTGAAGAAGTAACCTCAACGCCGCATTTTTCGCAGACAATACCTTTATATTTGATGCGTTTATATTTGCCGCAAAGACATTCATAGTCTTTGATTGGGCCAAAAATTCGCGCGCAAAAAAGGCCATCTCTTTCTGGTTTGAAGGTACGGTAGTTGATGGTTTCTGGTTTTGTAACTTCACCGAAAGACCATGATCTGATTTTATCTGGATCGGCGATAGAGATTTTGATGGCGTTAAAATCTAGAAGATCAACTGCACTATTTGCTGTTAGACTTAAAAGGCCGTGTGAGGAAGTTCCTGCTAGAGACATGATTTTTTGATTTTATTTTTTACAAATTTCACGTGATTTCTTAAGTGAAGCGAGCCTTTGTTAATAAAGGCTCGCCCGACTAGTAACTATTTTTCAACAAGTTCAATATTTAGACCCAAAGAGCGAACTTCTTTAATCATAACGTTGAATGATTCTGGAATTCCGCAATTGAAGTTTTGGTTACCTTGAATGATTGATTCGTAGATTTTAATTCTACCGACCACATCATCCGATTTAACGGTTAACATTTCTTGAAGCGAATATGCCGCACCATAAGCTTGAAGAGCCCAACATTCCATTTCACCGAAACGTTGACCACCGAAGTGCGATTTACCACCCAAAGGTTGCTGAGTAATCAAACTGTAAGGTCCGATTGAACGAGCGTGGATTTTATCGTCAACTAAGTGGTGCAGTTTCAGCATGTAAATGTAGCCAACTGTAACTTTACGATCGAACTTATCACCGGTTTTGCCGTTGAAGAGTTGGATTTGTCCAGAGGCATCAATGCCAGCGATTTCAAGCAAGTTGGTAATGTAAGCTTCTTTCACGCCTTCAAAAATTCCGGTGGCAAAATGCACGCCGTTTTTAAGTTGTGAGGCGAATGAAATTAGTTCATTTTCAGACATTGCTTTAATTTTTTTGGTTTCTTCTTCAGAAGAATAAACCGCTAAAATTTTGTCGCGAAGTTCTTTGATAAAGTCAGCTTTTTTAGCTGAAACTTGATCTAAGATGTGACCGATTTGTTTTCCGAGCTCTTTAGATGCAAGGCCTAAGTGGGTCTCAAGAATTTGACCAACGTTCATACGCGAAGGTACGCCCAGAGGGTTCAACATGATATCAATTGGCTCGCCATCTTCAGAGTAAGGCATGTCTTCAATTGGTGCGATTTTAGAAACCACACCTTTGTTACCGTGACGTCCGGCCATTTTATCGCCTGGCTGTAAACGGTATTTTGTAGCGACATAAACTTTTACGATTTTTAGAACACCTTGTCCTAATTCATCACCAGCTTTGATGCGGGCAACTTTATCGTTAAATTCTTTTTCGATATCGGTGATTTGTTTGTTGTGCGCTTTGATAAAGCTTTCGGCCTTATCCATTGTTTTAGCGTCATCAACTACAATTTTAACCAAGACTGCTTTTGAAACATCTCCCAAGTCTTTAGAGGACAGGGTAGCTTTGGCTTTCAATTTATCGATGCTGTTAGTGATTTTTTTGCCGTCGAAAAGTTCAACTAAGACGTCTCTCAAAGAGCTTTCTAAGAAAGAAACTTTAAGATTTTTTCTCTTAGATAATTCTTCGATTTCTTGCATTTCGATGTAAATCGAGCGCTCGTCTTTTTCTATACCTTTACGTGAGAAAACTTTTACATCAACGACAGTTCCAGCAACACCAGTAGATGCGTAAAGCGAAGAGTCTTTAACGTCAGAAGCTTTTTCACCAAATATTACTTTCAAAAGTTTTTCCTCCGGAGTCATTGGAGACTCACTTTTTGGTGTGGTTTTGCCAACCAAAAGGTCGCCCGGTTGAACGTCAGCGCCAACGTGAATGATACCTTCTTCGTCAAGCTTGCCTAAGATTTCTTCGCTAACATTTGGAATGTCGCGAGTGATTTCTTCGGGCCCAAGACGGGTGTCGCGCGCAACGATTTCTAACTCTTCAATGTGAATTGAAGTGAAAGTATCGTCAGCTAATAATTTTTCCGAGATGATGATCGAGTCTTCAAAGTTGTAACCGTTCCAAGGCATGAAAGCTACGCGGACGTTTTTGCCTAATGCGATTTCACCATTAGAAATTGAGTGACCATCAGAGATGATTTGGCCAGCTTTTACTTTTTGACCGATCTCAACTGTAGGTCTTTGATTGACGCAAGTATCTTGGTTGGTTCTGACATATTTTGACAGATTGTGAACGTCGATATGCGGAATGCCTTCAATGAAAGACTCAACAACGATTTTTGATGAATCAACAAACTTAACGATACCATCTTTTTTAACACGAATAGCGGCGCCAGAGTCGGCTGCAATTACTGATTCCATACCAGTTCCAACGAGTGGAGCATCTGGACGAAGCAAAGGAACTGCTTGACGCTGCATGTTCGAGCCCATCAAAGCACGGTTTGCATCATCGTTTTCTAAGAAAGGAATCAAAGTTGTTGCGATTGAAACTATTTGCTTAGTTGAAACGTCGATATAATCGATTTTATCAGGAGTCATCATAACGAACTCTCCGTTTTTACGGCAGCTTACTAGATCGGCTTTAATCTGACCTTTTTCATCAACTGCGTTAGTTGAAGGTGCAATCACGAAGTCGATTTCTTCCATTGCAGAAAGATATTTTACTTCGTTAGTGATTTTTCCGTTAGTTACTTTGCGGTAAGGTGTTTCGATGAAGCCGTAATTGTTAACACGAGCGTAAGTAGCCAAGCTGTTAATCAAACCGATATTTGGACCTTCCGGGGTTTCAATTGGACAGATGCGGCCGTAGTGAGTTGGATGTACGTCACGAACTTCGAATCCAGCTCTTTCACGAGTAAGACCACCTGGTCCCAAGGCTGAAAGACGACGCTTATGCGTGATATCAGCAAGTGGATTGGTTTGATCCATGAATTGAGAAAGCTGAGAAGTCGCAAAGAAATCTTTAACTGCGGTAATCAATGGTTTAGAGTTGATCAAGCTTTGAGGCATGATGGTATCAACTTCAACCGAGTTCATCTTTTCGATGATTGATTTTTCGATACGAGACATACCGATACGAAGTTGGTTTTCAATCAACTCGCCAACGGCGCGAACACGACGGTTTGCCAAGTTGTCAATATCGTCGGTTTTTAGATCATTGTGTTTGATTAAGCTGAGAATTTTGATGGTTTGTTCAACATCGCTGTGAGTCAAAAACAAAGTTTCTTTGTTGATCTCAAGGCCTAAGCGATGGTTCATTTTCATTCTACCTACATCAGATAGATTGTAACGAGCATCAGAGAAGAACAAGTTTTCGAAGTAATTTTTAGCAACTTCTAGAGATGATGGAGCCTCGCCAAGTCTGATTGCTTTATAAACGTCAAACAAAGCATCTTTTTGATTTTGGTTTTTATCAACCAACATCGTATTGTAGAGGTATGGCCCTATATCTGACTTGCTTGGGTTGATGATGGTGATTACTTTGAAATTTAATTTTTGTAAAATTTCTAAGCTTTCAGCAGTTACGATGCTGCCAGCCTCAAGTAGCAATTCACCAGTGTCTGACTCAACTAGATCTTGAGCAACAACGTATCCAAGAAGAACTTCATCAGTTAAAAGGTAATGCTGGAATTTTTCTTCTTTAAGTTTTTCAGCAGATTTGCGGCTTAGTTTAACGCCTTCTTTAACTTTGATTTCGCCAGTATCAGCGCAAATCAAGTCATAAGGAGCTTTTTTGCCGATGAAGGCTTCGATGTCGAATTTTAAAGCCCAACCTTTTTTAGTAAGAGTGGCATCAACTGCGCCGTAGAAAGTTCGTATGATTGATTCTGCGGTCATGCCAACTGCACGAAGCAATGATGAAGCGGGGATTTTCCTTTTTTTATCAACGCGGAAGTAAAGAATGTCTTTGCTGTCAAACTCAAAATCAAGCCATGAGCCGATGTGAGGAATGATTTTAGCAGTATAAGATTTCGAACCTGAAAGTTTTACATTTTCACTATCAAAGAAAACACCAGGAGCACGACGCATTTGAGATACGATAACTCTTTCAGCGCCATTAACAATGAAGCTGCCAGTTTCGGTCATCAAAGGGATTTCGCAAAGATAAACTTCCTGCTCTTTAATTGAGCGGATTTCTTTGATTTCGCTTCCTTCTTCTTGGTGCCACAAAATTAAACGTAATTGGGCGCGAAGAGGTGCGGAAAATGTTCTGCCGGCAGATAAGCATTCATATGCTTCATACTTGGATTCTCCAAGAGAATAGCTAACAAATTCGATCGTAACTCTACCAGCTGAATCGGAGAGTGGAAAAAAAGAATTAAAAACGGATTGGATACCGATATTTTCTCTTTTTTCTTGAGAAATGTTGGCTTGTAGGAATTTTTCGTAAGAATCTTTTTGCAACGAAATTAGATGAGGAATTGCTTCTCTATCTTTGCTGTTGCTGAAATTTTTTCTGAAGAGAGTTTGGTCAAAATTGCGAGCCTGAATCACCTTTTACCTCTTTTGTATTCTATTAAGAATGAATGAAAACGCGTGCGGATTTGTGGAAACTTTTAAAACACTAAAAGCCAACTCAAGCCATAAAGTGGATGAGTTGGCTTAGAAGAGAAAAGTTAATTACTTCAATTCAACTTTTGCGCCGGCTGCTTCAAGTTTCTTTTTGATTTCTTCAGCTTCAGCTGTAGGAACATCAGATTTTACTGTTTTAGGAGCGGCTTCAACTAGATCTTTAGCTTCTTTCAAGCCAAGACCAGTGATAACTCTAACTTCTTTAATAACGTTGATTTTGTTGTCACCAGCAGCGGTTAAGACAACTTCAAATTTATCTTTAACTTCTGCAGCAGCAGCAGCTGGGGCAGCAGCAGCGAAAGATGCAGCAGAAACACCCCATTTTTCTTCTAATTTTTTGCTTAGATCAGCAAGTTCTAAAACTGTTAAAGCTGATAAGGTTTCTGATAGTTGGTCAAGATTTGCAGACATTTTTTACCTGTTGATTGATATTAATAATTAAAAAATTGGATACTACTGCTTCAAAGAGGCTAATCCTTTTTCAGGAGCAGAAAGAACCCTGACAAAGTTAGTTTGAGCACCTTTGAGTACACCGATGAATGAAGCGCGAACATCATTCAGGGAACCTAGTTTAGCCATTTCTTTTATGGCGTTTTCAGTAATAAGTGATTTGTTGAAGTAGCCAACTTTGATTTTTAAAACATCAAGTTGCTTAGCTACGTCAGAAATAACTTTCGACAAAGCTACTATATCTTGTGAATATAGAACTGCAGTCGGTCCGTTTAAATGAGGAGTTAGGGCTTCCAAATCAGTTCCTTTGAGAGCAACTTTAACCAAAGTATTCTTGGCTATTTTCATGTTGCAGTCTTTTGCTTTGAGAGCGATACGCATATCGTAGAGTTGTTTATCGCTCATTCCGCGATAATGTATAACTGCTACGAAAGCACTGTTGGTTAGTTTATTCTTTAATGAAGAAACTAATTCTAGTTTTTGATTCTTATTCATTTTCTTTGAGAAATTATTTTACAGAGAATCAATGGCGACCTTTACAGAGGGTCCCATGGTTGAATTTAGGTAAAATTCTTTGATGAATTTTCCTTTAGAGCTTTCTGGTTTAGAATCTTTGATCGCTTTGATAACCGCTTTAGCGTTTTCAAGCAAAGAAGCAGAATCGAAGCTAATCTTTCCTACCATGCAATGAATAGTTCCAGCTTTATCGTTTTTGAAATCAATTTTTCCTTTTAAAGCATCTGAAACGGCTTTTTTAATATCAGCTGTAACAGTGCCATTTTTTGGGCTTGGCATTAAACCACGGGGCCCAAGTTTTTTGGCAACTTTGCTAATTTTTTGCATAACGTCTGGAGTTGCAACGCAGCAGTCGAAGTCCAAGAATCCAGCTTCAATTTTAGCAATTAGATCTTCAAGTCCCGCTTCAGAAGCACCGGTTTCAAGGGCAAGTTTTTTCTGATCTTCGTTAGAAGTGAAAACGATAACTTTTACTTTTTTACCAGAACCGTGAGGTAATAAAACCGAACCTTTAACAGTTTGATCTGATTGTTTAGCATCAATTCCTAGATTTAAAGCAAGGTCAAGTGATTCAACAAATTTACGCTTTTTAGTCGCACTCAATTCTTGAAGCTTTTTGATACCGTCTTCTAAACTAGCAGCATGAAGTTTCTCAACTAGCTGAACTACTTTTTTTGTTTTTTGTTTTTTTGTTTTTGTCATGATTATTCTACTACTTCTAGCCCCATTGAGATGGCAGAGCCTTTAACCATTTGTGCACACGCTTCAATACTGGTTGCGTTCATATCAACCATCTTTTTTTCAGCTACGCTTTTAATTTGAGCCATAGTGATTTTTCCGGCAGTTTCTTTTCCCGGGTTTGAAGAGCCTTTTTCCAATTTGATTTCTTTCATAATCAAATAAGAAACTGGAGGATTTTTTGTTGTGAAGGTAAAGCTTTTATCTTTATAAGCGATGATGGTAACTGGAATTGGCGTACCAAGATCATATTCAAATTTTAACGCATTGAATTGCTTGCAGAATTCCATGATGTTCAAGCCTTTTTGTCCTAAAGCTGGTCCAATTGGAGGAGCTGGGTTGGCTTTTCCAGAAGGCACTTGTAACTTAATTAGGCCTAAAATTTCCTTTGATTTTGACATAGTTTATTCTTGAAATGAGTGGTTGAAACCTTGATTTTATTGGCTTCGTGGGCGCCCTCCTTTTTGCAGGGCGCAGCAATTTATTTTTATAAAAGCAAATTGCAATAAGTTTCTTAAGAAACTTTCTCCACCTGATTAATATCCAATTCTACTGAAGTTGCGCGACCAAAAATCAAAACAGAAATTTTAACTTTTTGTTTCTCGATATCAAAATCTTCAACAGCGCCAGAGAATGATTCGAAAGGTCCTTCAATTACATTTAAAGTTTCTCCAATCTCGAAAATAACACTCTTGTTATCTAGTTCTTGAGAAGACGATAAATTTAGAATTTCTTGCATTTTCAACTCAGCAACTGGCTGAGGATTATTTTTTCCACCCAAAAACCCCATTACTTTCGGGATTGAGTTAATAGCGTTATAGGCTTCACTCGCTAAGTTTGTATTAACAAAAACATAGCCTGGAAATAGCTTTTGAGCTTCTTGAACTTTTTGTCCTTTTTTAATCTTAATAATAGGTTTTGTGGGCACCAAGGCGTCAAAAACATATTTATCGATAGTGCCACGAAGTATCATTGCCTTAATGTCAGCAGCTACTTTATTTTCTTGGCCAGCCATCACATTTAAGATGTACCATTTATTGGTGTTGTTTTCCATGGTCGTCAAAGTATTGAAAATTTATAAACCAAAAATAAGTCCGATGATTTTTGAGATCAAAAAGTCGGCAAATAAAATTGCTAAAGAAGCAACTACTATAGTTACAAGAATTGTGATTGTTGTAACGTAGGTTTCTTTTTTTGAGGGGACGTGAAGCTTTTTTACTTCTTCGACTGAGTCTCTGAAAAATGCGATCATTTAAAATTCACTATAAAATTTGGCAGGAGCGAGAGGAATCGAACCCCCAACCAACGGTTTTGGAGACCGCTACTCTACCAGTTGAGCTACGCTCCTATTAACTTAGTTCTTATTCTTTTTACTGAGCGACTTTTCGCCATTATATATTTGAAATCCCGCTTCAAAACATGATGGGTCAGCCGAACCATTATCTTTCACATTGGCTCTACAATAAAACAAGCCTTTGTCGTTATCTTGGTACCAAATATCTTTGTGATCAGTCACAAAATTACCGTGAGTAGCGCAGTTTCCTAGAATGAAAAAGGAAGAGTAGAGAAAAGCTTTATTCAAGATTTTCATGTCTGCGCTACAAACTTTAAATGTCGAAAATTACTTAATAATCTTAGCAACAACACCAGCCCCAACAGTTCTGCCACCTTCACGGATAGCAAAACGAAGACCTTCTTCCATAGCGATTGGAGCGATTAGTTCTACGATAAGTTTAACATTGTCGCCAGGCATAACCATTTCAACTCCTTCTGG